>NZ_JBEYXK010000057.1:0-44360 GCF_040645035.1 Streptomyces sp. NPDC046876
GTTGTCTTTTATTCCTGGGTCGCCTCCCCCGCCGCCGGGCCCCCCCCCCCCCGGAACCGGGTCCGGGCAGAGCCCGGTTTCTGGGGGCACCTCCCAGCGGTAGCTGGGGGAGAAGGGGCGGGGAGGGGACTGGCTCCGCGCAGCGGGAACCGGCAGCGGCAGCGGCCAGGCGGCAGGCGGGCGTTACAGGAGGGCGCGGAGGCGGTCGGCCAGGAGGTCCCAGCGCCACTTCTCCTCGACCCAGGCACGGCCCCGTTCCCCCATGCGGGAGCGAAGGGCCGGGTCCTGGAGGAGGGCCGTGATGCGGTCGGCGGCATCCGCCGGGGAGCCACCCCGGACCACCCACCCCGTCTCGCCGTCCAGGACCGCGTCCGGGGCTCCTCCCGAGTCCCCCGCGACCACCGGCAGACCGGTCGCCGAAGCCTCCAGGTACACGATGCCGAGCCCCTCCACGTCCAGCCCGCCCCGCCGGGTCCGGCACGGCATGGCGAAGACGTCGCCGGCGCCGTAGTGGGCCGGCAGCTCGGCCCACGGGACGGCGCCCGTGAAGACCACGGAGTCCGCGACGCCCGTCGCGACGGCCAGGGCCCGCAGGTCCGCCTCGTACGGCCCCCCGCCCACCACCAGCAGCACCGCGTCCGGCACCTCCGCCAGGATCCGCGGCATGGCCTCGATCAGGGTGTCCTGGCCCTTGCGCGGGACGAGGCGGGAGACGCAGACGACCACCGGCCGGTCGGACAGGCCCAGCCTGGCCCGGATCTCCTCGCCCCCGGACCCGGGGTGGAAGGTCTTCTCGTCGACGCCCGGCGGCAGTTGGACCATCCGGGCCGCGGCCCCGTCGGTCAGGGCGGACGCTATCCGCGAGCGGGTGTACTCCCCCAGGTACGTCAGGGTGTCCGTGCCCTCGCCGATCCGCCGCAGCAGCTGCCGCGCCGCGGGCAGCTGCGCCCAGCCGGCCTCGTGCCCGTGCGTGGTCGCGACGATCCGCCGCGCCCCGGCCCGCCGCAGTGCCGGCCCCATCAGCCCGAGCGGGGCGGCCGCCCCGAACCACACCGACTCGCAGCCGTGTTCGCGCAGCAGTCCCACCGCCCGGCGCGTCACGCGCGGTGTCGGCAGCAGCATCGTGGTGCGGTCGCGCACCACCTGGAACGGCTGTTCCGCATCGAAGGCGGCGGTGGCCTCGCGGCCCTCCGCGCTGTGCTTCCAGGTGGAGGCGTAGACGACGATCCGGTCGGGATCCAGCCGCAGCGCCATGTTGTGCAGGAAGGCCTGGATGCCGCCCGGTCGCGGCGGGAAGTCGTTGGTCACGATCAGCGTCTTGTGCATCGCCTGCCGACAGTACCGGACGGGCCGGAGGGGCCCGTCAGCCCGGTCGGACCCCGGCCGCCTCCCGGCGCAGCGCCTCCTGCCAGGCCCGGGTCAGCTCCGCCTCGTCCAGACCCAGTACGCCCTCCAGGGCGCCCGGCAGCGGCTCGCGCCCCGCGCGCTCGTACAGGCCGACCAGCGCCTCCTCCCCCCACCGCTGTGCGATCAGCCGGCAGGCCAGCCAGGCCCCCTCGTACGCCCGCGCCAGCACCTCCGGATCGCCGCCGAAGGCGAACGCCTCGTTGCGGGGCAGCTCCGCCGGCAGCTCCCCGCGGCGCACGGCCCGGCCGAGGGCGGGCGCGGCTCCGGCCGGGGCGGTGGCGCCGGCGCGGTAGGCGGCCCAGTCGGCGAAGCCCTCCGAGAGCCACAGCGGGGTCCGGGCGGAGGTGGCGGTGCGGGTGGCGACGTGGGTGGCCTCGTGGGCCAGGACGACGCCCCGGCCGGCGGCGCTGAGCTCGGCGTACCCGGCCGGGTTGACCACGATCCGGTCGGCGGGGCCCGCCGCGGCGCCCGTGCTGCCGGTGGTCACCGCGGCCATGCCCGCGTAGTCGGCGGCCGGCCGGCCCAGCAGAGCCGCCATCCCCTGGGTGGAGCCGGGTACCAGCACCACGACCCGCCCCGCCCACGGCCGCGGCCAGGCGGCACCCGCCGCGGCCACCGCCCGGTCGGCCTCGGCCGCGATCCCGGAGAGCTCCCCGGCGTCGCGGCCGGTGCCCAGCACCAGTGCGTGCGCGCCCCGGGCCGCGGAGACCGGCCCCTGGTCCCACAGCTGCTGCGGGGCGCCGGGGCCGGGCCCCTCGCCGGTAACCCGCCACCGCCCGCCGGACCGGCCGAGGCGCACCTCGCGGACGGATCCGGCCGGGGCCGTGTCGTATCCGGCGAGCCGGTAGTCGAGCCGGGCCTCCGCGGTGGCCCGGTCCCCGTCCCGCCGGACCGCGCCGACCTCGTACGCCCACCCCTCGAGCGGGATCCCGGCGAGCCGGTCGGGCGGCCGCTGCGCCCAGGCGGCGACGGCCGCCCGCACGTCCCGCTCCGCGGCGTCGCGCGCCGGGGCCGCGGAACACCCGCCGAGCAGGCCGCCCACCAGCAGCAGCACCCCGGCGCGACGGAGGACACCGCGGAGGAGGGGACGGCGGGGGCGGGCGGCTCGTACGGCGGCGGCCGGAGGGACCGGGGGCATCCGCCGATCGTAGCCACTGCCCCGCTCAGGGCCGGGTGACGGAGGACACGGGCATCATCCCGACCGGGTCGTAGCGGACCCGGGCCCCCGGGTAGGGGGCGTGTACGACCTGGCCGTTGCCGACGTACATGCCGACGTGGCTGGCGTCGGAGCGGTAGGTGACCAGGTCGCCGGGCCGGGCCTCGGACAGCGGGACCTGGCGGCCCGCGTACCGCTGGGCCTGGGAGGTGCGCGGCAGGGAGACGCCGGCCTGCCGGTACGACCACACCATCAGCCCCGAGCAGTCGAACCCGGTGGGGCCGGTGGAGCCCCAGACGTACGGGCGGCCCACCGCGGAGCGGGCGGCCCGCACGGCCGCGGCGGCGCGGCCGGAGGAGGCGCCGGAGCCGGGCGCGGGCAGCTCGGGCGGCAGGGCGTAGGGGCGGTCGCCGGAGCGCGAGGCCCGCTCGTAGTCGGCCCGCTCCTGCGCCGGCATCTCGTTCAGCAGCCGGCGGGCCGCGGCGAGCTTCGCCGTGACGACGCGCTTCTGGCGGGCCACGTCGGCGCGTACGGTGTCGAGCTCGGCGAGCTTGAGCGAGGCCTCGTGGCGCTGCTGGCCCAGTCGGCGCTGCTCCCCCCGCAGCTCGGCGAGCTGCTGGGCCTGGCGGCCGGTCAACCGGTCGAGGGCGGAGGCCTTTTCGAGGTATTCGTCCGGATCGTCCGACAGCATCAGCTCGACGGCGGGATCGATGCCGCCCGAGCGGTACTGGGCACCGGCGAAGGCGCCGAGCACGCCGCGCATGGTGTTGATGCGCTCCTGGCCCCGCGCCAGCTGGTCCTGCGCCCGGTCGATCTCGGCTCGCAGCTCACCGGCCCGCTCGCCGGCCTTGTTGTAGCGCTCGGTGGCCTGTTCGGCCTCCTCGAAGAGCCGGTCGACCTGGGCGCGGGCGCCGGAAGGGGGTTCCTGCGGCAGGGCCGGGGCCGCGGTGGCGGCTGCGCCCGTCATGGCGGCGGCGGCCGTGGCCGCGGCGGTCAGGACGGTGGCCTTGGTGGCGCGGTCGAGGCCGCCGAGACCGGACCGGCGATGGGACGCCATGTGAAACCGCTCCCTTCCGCTGCGCGGACCGGGTCCGCCCCCGTGGACGGCCGTGTGCCGGGCTCCGCGGGGGCAGACAGTAGCCGCGGCGGCGGGCACCGGCCAACGACCGCCGCGGGGCGCACACGGCGACGCCCCGCCCGTGTGCAGGTCACGGGCGGGGCGCGGGGTCACGTCGGGGCCGCCGAATTCGCCCGGATGGGCGGTGTACGGCGCGCCCGCGCGCAGGCGCCGGATCGCGCGCCGGGGCCGCGGGCCCTCGGGCGCAGGGCGTCAGATGCGGACGCCGAACTGGAACGGCATGTTGTTGATGGACTCGTACTTGACGCCGCCGCGCGGGTTCGAGGCGTGCAGCACGATCCCGTTGCCGGCGTACAGGCCGACGTGGTGGATGTCCGAGTAGAAGAAGACCAGGTCGCCGGGCTGGAGCTCGCTGCGGCCGATGCGCGTGCCGTCGTTCTGCTGGGTGTAGGTGGTGCGGGTGATGCTGACACCGGCCTGCTTGTAGGCCCACTGGGTCAGCCCGGAGCAGTCGAAGGCGCTCGGGCCCGTGGCGCCGGAGACGTAGGCGCTGCCCAGCTTGGTCTTGGCCGCCTCCAGGGCGGCCCCGGCGCGGCCGGAGACCTTCACGTTGCCGAGGTCGGCGCGGTCGCCGTCGCCGCGGCTGGCGCGGCTGTCGTCGTCCTTGAGCTGGGCGCGCTCCTGCGCGGTCAGGGTGTTCAGCTGGGCCTGGGCCTCGGCGAGCTTGTCCTGCGAGGCCTTCTTCTTCTCGGCGAGCTCCTTGCGGGTGGCGTCGAGGTCGGCGAGCTTGCCGGCGGCCTCCTGGCGCTGCTGCGCGAGGCTGCGCTGCTTGGCCTGGATGCGCTGGACGGCCTCGACCTGCTTGCCCGTCAACTGCTCGAGGGTGGAGGCCTTCTCGAGGTAGGTCTCGGGGTCGCCGGAGAGGAAGAGGGCGACGGACTGGTCCATGCCGCCGGTGCGGTACTGGGCGCTGGCCATCGAACCGAGGGTGTTGCGCAGCTGGTTGAGTTCCTCCTGGCCGCGGGCGACCTGGTCCTGGAGCTGGGATATCTCCTTCTCCAGCTTCTCCTGCCGCTCCTTGGCCGAGTTGGCCTTCTCGGTGGCCTGCTCGGCCTCCTCGTAGAGCGCGTCGACCTTGGCCTTGACCTCGTCCTTGCCCGGTCCGCCGGGAGCGGCGGAGGCGGCGTGCGCGGAGAGAGCGACGGCTGCGGCGGCCGTGGCGGTGAGGACGGTCACCCGTGCGCGGGTCGGCTGCTTGGGTCGACGGTGGGACGCCACGAAGCCGAGCTCCTTCTTCCAGTGCCGCCGGAGGGGGGAACGGGAAAGTCCAACGCATGCGACGAACGCACGCACGCACCCCGGCGTCGCCTTCGCCGTCACCCCGAATGAGTGATCTACCGCACGAAGGTTTGAGCAGACCCTAGTGACCCGGCTGTGATCACTTCAAATCCTCGCGGCAAAAATCCCTTGCTCCGACCAGGTTCTTTACCTATGGCGCACGCTCCGTGCAGGCGACTTGACGGTCCGTTCGCCGAGCTCTCGGCGAAATGCCGTATTCCGCCAAGGAGTTACGAAACGCGCGAAAGCCGCTTCAGGAGCAAAGCGGACGTGACGGGCCGGGCCCCGGCCTTCGCCACCCCGTCGGCCACCTCGCGGTCCGTGGAGACCACGACCACCGGCCGCCCGGGCGGTTCGGCACGCACCAGCTGGCGGATCAGCTCGTCCGCCGTCACGCCGGGCTTGGAGAACAGCACCCGCACCCCGCGCGGCGGCGCGAGCAGCACCGGGGCCGCCAGCTCCGCCCCGTCGAACACGCAGGTCATCTCCGCGCCGGTCTGCGCGGCCAGCATCGACAGCCCGCCCAGCAGCCGCAGCCGCTGCTTCTCCAGCGGCATCGTCGGATAGCCGGTCTTGGTCACGTTGTAGCCGTCGACCACCAGATGGGCCTGGGGCAGCGCCAGCAGCTGGTCCAGCAGCGCCGGGTCGGTCTCCGACAGGGCCCGCGCCGCGATGTCCTTCGGGGTCATCCGGCCCGGCTCCACCGCGTCCACGGTGTCGGCCGGCCGCGTCGAGACCGGCGGCAGCGCCAGCTCGCGGCGCAGCCCCTGCGCCGCGTCCAGCACCGTGTCCAGCAGCAGCCGCAGCCGCATGTCCTCGACGCTGCGGCCCTCGCGGGTGGCCCGGCGGGAGGTCTCCAGCGCCGACTCGGCCTCCGCCAGACGGGACTTCAGCCGGCGGGTCTCGCTCTCGGCGGCCACCACCTGGGCGGCGGCCTCGGCGCGGATCGCGTCGATCTCCGCGGTCACCTTGCGCAGCGCCGCCTCGCCCCGCTTGACGTCGCTCTGGGCGCTGCGCAGCTTGCGCTGAAGCGATTCGGCTTCCTTGCGCGCCGCCTCCAGCTCGGCGCGGACCTGCTCCCCGCCGGCGCGCTGGAGGTCCCGTACGTGGGCCAGCTCCTCGCGCAGCCGGTCCAGTTCGCGCCGGGTCTCCTCGTCGGCCCGCTCGGCGTCGGCGCGCTGCGCCTCCTCTCCCGCGGCGGCCACCAGCTTCACCCAGCCGGCCGGCCGCAGCACGTACGCGGCCGCGGCCACGTCCAGCGGGTCGGCGGCGGCGGGCGGCGCACCGGCGTCCAGCGCCCCGGCCAGCTCCGGCTGGGCCTCGCGCACCTTCTCGGCGACGCGGCCGCGGAAGACGGCGTCGCTCTCCACGGCCGCGGCCATGGCGTTGCCCGCGAACTTGGCGCGCCGGGTCGGGGTGAACCGGGCGTACTGGCGCAGCTGCGCCGGGAGGTCCGCGACCGTCAGTCCGCCGAAGGCGTCCGAGACGAGCGCGACGACCCGGCGCCGCACGCCTTCCGGCAGCGGGCGGTCGAGCACCTCGGCGGCGTCGCCGGCCGCATCGGCCGGCTCAGCGCCGCTTGCTGGCTCCACAATCCGTCACCCCTACCGTGATCTTTCCGAAAAGGGCGTGGCTCCCTCAGGAGTCCGCGCCCGGCCTGTCCACGAGTTCGATCTGGTCCACCGCGTTGCACCAGCGGCAGCGGACCGACTCGATGGTCTCACTGACCACCTCGCGTTCCTCGACCTTGGGCTCCCCGGCGAGATCCAGGTGTACGTACTCCACGACCTTCGACGAACGAGTGACGTCGAAGCGCGTGAGGTTGCCGCACAGCGTGCAGCGCCACCGGGTGGTGTCGGTCGGCAGGGGAACCGTCATCGGGCCGCTCTCTCCTTCGTAGCTGATTCAATTAAAGCCGCCGTCTGCGCGAATCGGCGGACCGCAGCACGTAACCCTACGGCCTGCCGGTGCGTAGGGCGGGGCCGGTTGGGTCATGCTCAATCGCATGATCGTAAAGTGGCGGGCTGCCGTGCGCGAGGCCGCGCGGGGCCCGGTGGCCACCCACGCCCTGATCGCCGGCTGCTGCCTGGTGTTCGTGCTCGGCCCGGCGTCGGGGCTGAACCCCTCCTACGGGACCGGCGAGCGGCTCCTGGAGACGGGGGGCGCGTACTTCCGGCGCTGGGGCGTGGTCCCGGACGAGCTCTTCACCGGGTCCGGGCGGGCCCTGCTGACCCCGCTGACCGCGCTGTTCGTGCACGGCAGCTGGCTGCACCTGCTCGGGAACATGCTGTTCCTGTACGTCTTCGGCGCCATGGCGGAGGAGCGGATGGGGCGCCCGGCGTTCCTGTGCTTCTACGTCTGCACCGGCTACCTGGCCCTCGCCGCGTACGCGGCCGCCAACGCCTCCTCCGACCAGACCCTCGTCGGCGCCTCGGGCGCGATCTCGGCGGTGCTGGGGGCGTTCCTGTGCCTGTTCCCGCGGGCGCGGGTGACGAGCCTGTTCCCGTTCCTGCTGTTCCTGCCGCTGCGGTTCCCCGCCTGGCTGGTGCTGCTGTTCTGGTTCGCCCTGCAATGGTTGGCGGCGCACCGGGCGGGCAGCGGGCCGGGGGTGGCGTACCTGGCCCACCTGGTGGGCTTCTCGCTCGGCTTCGTCTACGCGTGGGGGCGCTACCGGCGTACGACTAGAGTGAGGCGATCAGCGACGGCCACCGAGGGAGACAGCCAGCCATGATCACCGCGATCGTGCTCATCAAGACCAGCGTGGACCGCATCCCCGAGATCGCCGAGTCCATCGCCGCGCTGGAGAACGTCAGCGAGGTGTACTCCGTCACCGGTACGTACGACCTCATCGCGCTGGTCCGCGTGGCCCGCCACGACGACCTGGCGGACATCATCCCGGGCCGTATCAGCAAGATCCCGGGCGTCGAGGCCACCGACACCCACGTGGCCTTCCGCACCTACTCCCAGCACGACCTGGAAGCGGCCTTCGCCATCGGCCTGGACGCGTAGGGCCCGTCCGCCGCACCGCCCCCGGCTCACAGCCGGGGCAGCGCCTCCCCCGGCCCGGCCGGTCGGCCCTCGGCCAGCCGGAAGACGTACCCGCGCAGGCAGTCGCCGAGGCCGGTGTCGATGTGCGCGACGTACTCCCGTGCCCCGAGGGCGGCCTCGCGCTCGTACGGGCTCGCCGACGCCGACCAGGTCCGGGCCGCGCCCACGGCCCACTCGCGCACCCGCCCCCGCTCGCGCCACCAGTCCCGGACCGGTTCCGGCGTCCAGTACAGGTCGCCATCGGCGCCGTAGCCGGCGAAGGGATCGGCCTCGGCGGCGCAGATCAGGCGTCGCGCCGGCTGCGCTTCTCCCGGCGGCCCGGGACCGGGGCGCTCCAGTCCAGCACCGGCGCGCCCCACTGCGCAAGGACGCGGCCGGCGGCGGCGCGGACGGTCGGGACCGGGTCCCAGTAGGTCGTCCAGGGGCAACGGCGGCAGGGTGTCACACGGCCGGGACGCAGCGGCCCTCCTCCGTGCGGTACTGCCACTTCGCCCCCTCGGTGACGAGTTCCCTGACGGCGCGGACGAAGCGGTCCACGTGCTCGTCGGGGGTGCCGGCGCCGAAGCTGACGCGGATGGCGTTCAGGGAGGGGGTCACCCCGGACGAAGTCTGGGGGAGCTCGCCGGGCGCCGCCTCCGGGGATCCGCACTCGCCCGGCTCCTGAGGGGCGCTGCCCAGCAGGGTGCGGACCAGCGGGTGCGCGCAGAACAGGCCGTCGCGCACCCCGATGCCGTACTCGGCGGACAGGGCGGCGGCGAAGTGGGAGCTGTTCCAGCCGTCCACCACGAAGGAGATCACGCCGACCCGCGGGGCCTCGTCGCCGAAGAGGGACAGGATCCGCACCTGCGGGACGTCCGCGAGGCCGGCCCGGACCTTCGCGATCAGGTGGCGCTCGCGGGCGACGAGGGCGTCGAAGCCGGCCTCCGTCAGGGCCCGGCAGGCCGAAGCGATCGCGTAGACGCCGATGACGTTCGGGGAGCCGGCCTCGTGGCGCGCGGCCGTGGTGTGCCACTCGACCTCGACGCCGCCGTCCTCGCGGCGGGTGACCCGCCGCGAGGCGCCGCCGCCCGCCAGGTACGGCTCGGCCTGCTGGAGCCAGTCGGCCCGGCCGGCCAGCACGCCTGAGCCGAAGGGCGCGTACAGCTTGTGCCCGGAGAAGGCCACCCAGTCCACGTCCAGCTCCTGCACGGAGACGGGGTGGTGCGGGGCCAGCTGGGCGGCGTCGAGGACGATCCGCGCGCCGTGGGCGTGCGCGGCGGCGGCGAGCTCCTTCACCGGCCACAGCTCGCCGGTGACGTTGGAGGCGCCGGTCACGCACACCAGCGCGGGACCGTACGGGTCTCGGTCCGCCAGGGCCTGCTCCAGGGTGGCCACGGCCTCGCCGGGGGTGCGCGGTGCGTTGAGGTACGTGACCTGCGCGTCGTCCCACGGCAGCAGCGAGGCGTGGTGCTCGGTCTCGAAGACGAAGACCCGGCAGCCGGCCGGCAGGGCGGCCGCCAGCAGGTTCAGGGAGTCGGTGGTGGACCGGGTGAAGATCACCTGATCGGACGGGCGGCAGTCCAGGAACGCGGCGACCGCGTCCCGGCTCTGCTCGAACAGGTCGGTGGACAGCTGCGAGAGGTAGCCCGCGCCGCGGTGCACGCTGCCGTAGTAGGGGGCGTACGCGGCCACGTCGTCCCACACGCGCTGCAGGGCCGGGGCGCTCGCCGCATAGTCCAGGGCCGCATAGGTGACCTCCCCGCCGGTGACGAGGGGGACGGTGACGTCGCGGCCGAGCACGGCGAGCGGCTCGGTACGGGCGGGGTCGCAGGCGGCGGTGGCGGTGGCGGTGGCGACAGCGGTGGGCGCGGCGTTCAGGGATGCGGACATGGCGGATTCTCCCGGCAGGCAGGGCGGAATGGCTTCGGAGGTCACCCGTGGGCGGGTACGGCGGCGCTACGGGCCGGCCGTCGTCCGGGGTACGGGGAAAGGTCTCGGAAGGGGTGCGGGTACGCGAAGAGGACCCTGTTCCGAGGGGTGAAGAAGGGGCGGATTCGCCCTATCGCATTCGCTTGCTCACGGAAAAACGCTCCTCGAGAGACCAGGACCCCTGGTGTCGAGGGATCCGCGCTTGCCGCAGACCTTGTTGCCTGCGGCCTGGTCATCACCCGGGGCACCCCGCCACGGAAGGAGGGTTGCCGGACAGCAAGCCGGGGCCAAAACGCTGTCACTCGTGACCTGGGCAGCATCCTGCCACAAGATCCCGCACGCACAAGGCCCCGGTCCGCATGCTGGGACCGGGGCCTGGCCGGAAATCGACGGAAGGGATCCGTCAGCTCACGCGTTGCTGGCCGCCACCCACCGCTCGAGGGCGGCCCGCGCGGCCCCGGAGTCGATGGCCTCCGCCCCGCGGGCGATGCCCTCGCGGATCTGCTCCTCCAGGGAGCCGGAGCCGGGGTCGAGCGCCACCAGGGCGGCCGCCGTGTTCAGCAGGACCGCGTCGCGCACCGGGCCGGTCTCGCCGGCCAGCAGCCGGCGGGCGACGTCCGCGTTGTACGAGGCGTCCGCGCCGCGCAGCTCGGAGACGTCGACCAGGCCGATGCCCACGTCGCGCGGGTCGAAGGGCTGCTCCTGCACGCGGCCGTCGCGCACCCACCACACCCGGGAGGTCGCCGTCGTCGTCAGCTCGTCCAGGCCGTCGTCCCCGCGGAACACCAGCGCCGAGGAGCCGCGCTCCGCCAGCACGCCCGCCACGATCGGCGCCACGCGGGCGTCGGCGACGCCGGTGGCCTGCGCCCGCACCCGGGCCGGGTTCGTCAGCGGGCCCAGGAAGTTGAAGGTGGTCCGGATGCCGAGCTCCCGGCGGGCGGCGGCGACGTGCCGCAGCGCCGGGTGGAACTTCACCGCGAAGCAGAAGGTGATGCCTGCCTCCTCGGCGACCTCGGCCACCCGCACCGGGGTGAGGTCGAGGTTGACGCCGAGCTTCTCGAGCACGTCGGAGGCCCCGCTCGCCGAGGAGGCGGCCCGGTTGCCGTGCTTGACGACCTTGGCGCCCGTGCCGGCGACGACGATGGACGACATCGTGGAGATGTTCACCGTCTTGGCGCCGTCGCCGCCGGTGCCGACGATGTCCACGGTCCGGCCCGGCACCTCGATCAGGTTGGCGTGCGCGTACATCGCGCGCACCATGCCGTTGATCTCCTCGACGGTCTCCCCCTTGGCCCGCAGGGCCACCACGAAACCGGCGATCTGGGCGTCGGTGGCGGCGCCCCGCATGATCCGGTCCATCGCCCAGGCGGTGTCGTCGGCGTGCAGGTCCCGGCCGCCGAGCAGGGCGTCGAGGACGCCCGGCCAGGTGGGGGCCGCCACGCTGTCGCCGCCTGCCGGGGTCACAACGTTCATGGTCCGCTCCTGAGGGTCCACCGTCGAATGAAGTCGAATGAAGAGGTCTTGAAGGCTTCAGCCTATCCAGCCCGGAACACGGCAAAGAGCCCCGTCCAGACCCTGGACGGGGCTCTCGCCGTGGCGACACCGGAACTGACCGGAATCAGTCCCCTACGGGATCAGTGGTGGCCGTGGCCGCTCTGGATCTCCTTGTACTCCTCCACCGTGGGCTTCGGAATCTGGTTGTTCTCGGCGTAGAGGCCCTTGCTGAGCTTCACGCGGAGCTTCTCCATGCGGCCGACCTTGCGCTCGACGCCGTTCTCGTCGACCGTCGGGCCGAGTTCGAGCGGCTTGTACTGCTCGTGCGCGGTCAGCGTGTGCAGCTTGTCCTGCGACAGCGGCTCGTGGACCTCGACGAACTCACCGTGCGGCAGGCGCTTGATGATGCCGGTCTCGCGACCGTGCAGCACCTTGTCGTGGTCGCGGCGCTGCAGACCCAGGCAGATCCGCTTGGTGACGATGAACGCGAGCACCGGGACGACGAAGAAGCCGATCCGCACGAACCAGGTGATGTTGTTGATCGACAGGTGGAAGTACTGCGCGAACATGTCGTTGCCGCCGCCGATGAGGAGCACGATGTACTCCGCGATCCAGGCGACACCGAACGCGGTACGGGTCGGGACGTTGCGCGGGCGGTCCAGGATGTGGTGCTCGCGCTTGTCGCCGGTGACCCAGGACTCGATGAACGGCCACACCGCGATCGCGCCGAGGACCAGCGGGAAGAGCAGCAGCGGGATGAACACGCCGAGCACCAGCGTGTGGCCCCACAGGTTGATCTCCCAGCCGGGCATGGCACGGATCAGGCCTTCCGGCATACCCATGTACCAGTCGGGCTGCGCACCGGTGGACACGTGGTCCGGGCGGTACGGGCCGAGCGCCCAGATCGGGTTGATCGAGGCGATCGCCGCGATGGCCGCGATGACACCGAAGACCAGGAAGAAGAAGCCTCCGGCCTTGGCCATGTAGACGGGCAGCAGCGGCATGCCGACGACGTTGTTGTTCGTCTTGCCGGGACCCGCGAACTGGGTGTGCTTGTGGTAGAAGACCAGGATCAGGTGGGCCACCAGCAGGCCCATCATGATGCCGGGCAGCAGCAGGATGTGGATCGAGTAGAACCGCGCGACGAAGTCGCCGCCGGGGAACTCGCCGCCGAAGAGGAAGAACGACAGGTACGTGCCGATGACCGGCACGGACAGGATCGCGCCTTCCATGAAGCGGACACCGGTGCCCGAGAGCAGGTCGTCCGGCAGGGAGTAACCGGTGAAGCCGGTGAACATGCCGAGGACCAGCAGCAGGAAGCCGAAGATCCAGTTGACCTCGCGCGGCTTGCGGAACGCGCCGGTGAAGAAGACGCGCATCATGTGCACGACCATGCCCGCGACGAAGATCAGCGCCGACCAGTGGTGGATCTGCCGGATGAGCAGACCGCCGCGGACGTCGAAGCTGATGTCGAGCGTCGAGGAGAAGGCCTCGGACATCGTGACGCCCTGCATCGGGACGTACGAGCCGTGGTACACGACCTCGTTCATGCTCGGGTGGAAGAACAGCGTCAGGTACACACCCGTGAGGATGATGATGATGAAGCTGTAGAGGCAGATCTCACCCAGCATGAAGGACCAGTGGTCCGGGAAGATCTTGCGCATGTTCGCCTTGGCGAGGCTGTAGATGCCCAGGCGGCCGTCCGCCCAGTCCGCTACGCGCTCGCCGGCGGGCGCTTTGCGCTTCGTGTCAGTGGCAGTGCTCATGCGCCGCGCTCCCAGAATGCAGGACCGACGGGCTCCTCGAAGTCGCCGAGCGCCTCGAGGAAGCCTTCACCATTCACGCCGATCCGCAGCTGCGGAAGCGCGTGGCCGGCCGGGCCGAAGATGACACGGGCGCCGTCGGAGAGGTCGAAGGTGGACTGGTGGCACGGGCAGAGCACGTGGTGCGTCTGCTGCTCGTACAGGCTGATCGGGCAGCCGACGTGGGTGCAGATCTTCGAGTAGGCCACGATGCCGTCGTGGGACCACTCCAGCTCCCGCTTGTCCTTGATGTCCTCCGGCTTGATCCGGACGATCATCAGGGCGGCCTTGGCGATCTGGGTCTGGAAGTCGTGCTGCGCCTCCTCCAGGCCCTCGGGCATGGCGAAGGTCAGCGAACCGGTCTGGACGTCCTCGGGACGCAGCGGCTCCATCGTGTTCTGGTTGATGAGCAGCTTGCCCTTGGCCCACACGGTCTTGCGCAGCTTGTCCTCGGGCAGCGGGCCCAGGTCGCGCATGATCACGACGGCGGACAGCGGCAGCATGGCCAGCGCGCCCAGCATCGTGTTGCGGATCAGCGGGCGGCGGCCGATGGCGGACTCGTTCGCACCGTCGGCGAAGTCCTGCATGACCTTCGCCTTGACCTCCGCCGGGGCGGCGATCGGGTGGCGCTCGTCGGCGACCTCGACGTCGGACATCAGGGTGCGGGCCCAGTGGACCGCGCCCGCGCCGATGCAGAAGAGGGCCGCGCCGAGCGTCAGACCCAGGGCGAAGTTGAGGGCGCTCACCTTCCCGATGGGGAAGATGAACACGATCTTGTCGACCGGGATGCTCACGTAGGCGGCGATGAAGCCGATCGTGGCCAGCATCGACAGCGTGAACAGCATCGCCACGGTGCGCTCGGAGCGCCGGGCGGCCCGCTCGTCGATGTCCTGGATACGCGGCTTGTGGACCGGGAGGCCGGGGTCGGCGAACGGGTCGTCCGCGACCGCCACACCACCGTGGTGCGCGTCGCCCTGCTCGCTCGGCAGGTGCTTGTCTTCGGGAATGTCTTGGCTACTCATGACTTCTTGGCCTTAGCGGTGTGGGCCGCGACCCAGACGGCGACAGCGATCAGCGCACCCAGACCGAAGATCCAGCCGAAGAGGCCCTCGGAGACGGGGCCGAGGCCGCCGAGCTTGAGGCCGCCCGGGCTGACCGACTTCTCGCCGTTCACGTGCTGGAGGTACGCGATGATGTCCTTCTTCTGCTTCTCCGGCATGGTGCTGTCCGGGAAGGAGGGCATGTTCTGCGGGCCGGTGAGCATGGCCTCGTAGATGTGCTTCGGCTCGACGCCCTCGAGGTTGGGGGCGTACTTGCCGTTCGTCAGGGCGCCGCCCTCACCGGTGAAGTTGTGGCACTGCGCGCAGTTGTTGCGGAACAGCTCGCCACCCTTGGCGACGTCGGCACCCACCGTGGAGTACTGCTTCTCGGTCGGCGTGATCGGGCCGGCGCCGAGGGAGGCGATGTACGCGGCCAGCTGGTCGATCTGCGCCTGGGAGTAGATCACCGGCTTCTTCGGCACCTGGGCGCCGGGCTGCTGGGCGGGCATGCGGCCCGTGCTCACCTGGAAGTCGACGGCTGCGGAGCCGACGCCGACCAGGCTGGGGCCGTCAGTGGTTCCCTGACCGCCGGTTCCGTGGCAGCTTGCGCAACCCACGGCGTAGAGCTTCTTGCCCTCCTCGATGGCGAGGGACTGGGCGGTTTCATCGGCCTGCGCCTTGCCCGCAGGGGCGAAGGCGGCGTACAGCCCCCCAGTGGCCGCCAGCGCGAGGAGTAGAACGACGACCGCCGCCAGCGGATGGCGTCGTCGTGCGGAGAGCTTTTTCACGGATTACCCCGGTGTCAGGATCTTCTGCGTCGGTGTTTCTGGATGGAGTGCCGGGCGGCGCCCGGCGACGTGTTCCCGCTACTTGATCAGGTAGATCGTCGCGAAGAGGCCGATCCAGACGACATCGACGAAGTGCCAGTAGTAGGACACGACGATGGCCGACGTGGCCTGTTCGTGGGTGAACCTCTTGGCCGCGTACGTCCGGCCGAGGACCAGCAGGAAGGCGATCAGACCGCCCGTCACGTGCAGTCCGTGGAAGCCGGTGGTCAGGTAGAAGACCGAACCGTACGGACCGGACGAGAGGGAGATGCCCTCGTGCTTGACCAGCTCGGTGTACTCGAACACCTGGCCGCCAATGAAGATCGCACCCATGATGAACGTGACGATGAACCACGTCCGGAGCTTCTTCACGTCACCGCGCTCGGCGGCGAAGACGCCGAGCTGGCAGGTGAGGGAGGAGAGCACCAGGATCGTGGTGTTCGTCGCCGAGAAGGGCAGATTCAGGGCCGAGGCCTGCTCTGTCCAGTACTCGGCGCCCGTCACCGATCGCAGGGTGAAGTACATCGCGAAGAGGGCCGCGAAGAACATCAGCTCGGAACTCAACCAGATGATCGTTCCGACGCTGACGAGGTTCGGTCGATTGACCGTCGGGTGCGCGTGCCCGGTATCTACTGTCGTTGCTGTCGCCACGACCGACATTATGTCGGTCGCTTATCCCGCCCTCACCCCGGGGGGTGCCGTTCGGAGTGTCAGGGCCGTGTGCAAGGCCCGAACGGCCCATCGGAGCACCGTTCGCGAGGGTGTGCGAACCGATGTTGACACCGGGTCGGGAGGAGTAGCATCCCGCGCAACATCAACGTGATTCACGGCACCGTGGAGGAACGAAATGCGGTCGACTGCACGGGTTCTGGTCTACAGCGACGACGCGAACACCCGGCAGCAGGTGCGCCTGGCGGCCGGGCGCAGGCCGGCCGCGGACCTGCCGCCCGTCGAGTTCACGGAGTGCGCCACGCTGCCGGCGGTCCTGAGCGAACTGGACGCGGGCGGGATCGACGTGTGCGTGCTGGACGGCGAGGCGGTTCCGGCCGGGGGCATGGGGGTGTGCCGGCAGATCAAGGACGAGGTCTTCCGCTGCCCTCCGGTACTGCTGCTGATGGGGCGTCCGCAGGACGCCTGGCTGGCCACGTGGAGCCGCGCGGATGCGGCGGTGACCCTTCCGGTCGACCCGGTGGAGTTCGCGGACGCACTGGCGGCCCTGCTGCGCTCCCGGCTGTCGCTGGACGCCTAGGACGACGGCCCCCGGTGCGCAGGGCCCCGTACGGGCTCCTGGGCACCGGGGCCCGGCCCTCGCGCTCGGTGCCCGGCGCGGGAGAGGCCGGGGCTCAGACCTGCGGGCGCAGGCGGGCCTGGTCGATCGGACTGCGGCCGTCCTGGGTGCCCTTGAGCAGGGCGCTGCCCTCGCGCCAGTGCTTCCAGTCCATGTTCCACTCGCCGAAGCCGTTGCCGAAGACGTCCATGTCGGCGCCGATGGAATTGATCACCTTCACGACGTCGCCCTCGGTGATGTTCTCGTAGAACCAGGCGGCGTTGCCCGTGCTCATGCCGGTGCAGCCGTGGCTGACGTTCTCGTAGCCCTGCGAGTCGACGGACCAGGGGGCGGCGTGGACGAATTCACCGCTCCAGGTGACCCGGGTCGCGTAGTACACGGGCAGGTCGTAGTACTCGCTGCCGCCGATGCCCACGGTGTCGCCGCGCATCCGAACGAAGTACTGCTTGCCGAGCACCACCTTGACCCCGTTGCGGGTGGAGAAGCCGGGCTTTCCGGTGGTCACCGGAATGGTGTTGATCACTTCTCCGTTGCGCCGGAACGTGAGGGAGTGGGCGGCGGCGTCGGTGGTGACCTCGACGCGGTCGCCGATCTCCAGCTTCACCGGCTTGCTCCCGGCCCCGTGGAGGTGGTCGGAGATCCGGACGCCCTCCAGGTTGCTCCGTACGGAGACGGTCGTGTGGGCGGGCCAGTACTCCTTGGGCCTGAAGTGGACGTGCTTGTCGTCCACCCAGTACCAGGAGCCCTCGACCCCGGGCGGGGTGTCGACGACCAGGCCGCGTTCGACGACGGCGCGGGCCGCCTTGTCCTTGACGGGCTCGCTGAGGGTGGCCGTGATGGGCTGTCCGACGCCGTATTTGCCCGTGGCCGGGCCCAATTCGACCGCCAGTACCTTTTTGGCCGGGCTGGTGTCGAAGGCCAGCGTACGCAGCCCTGGAGCGCCGCGTTGGTCCTCCGTGCTGACCTGGACCGTGTAGTGCACGCCGGCCGCCATCGGGGCGGTGTTGTGCCAGCGGTCGCCCGCGGCGGTGAGCTCGCCCGCGAGACGGCGGCCGTGGGTGTCCACGGCGGTCACGTCGGTGATCCGGCCCGAGCCCGCCTTGGCGGTGATCTCGAGGGGCTTGTCGGGGTCGACGGGGCGGCGGTCGGCGGCCTGGTTGAAGGTGATCTGCTGTCCCGCGTCGTACGGGCGGGCGGACAGCGGGTTGTCACGGCCTCCGCACGCGGTGGCGCCGGCACCGAGGGACGCGACCAGCGCGGTGCAGCCGAGTGCGGTCCGAAGACGCGGTGAGTGCTTCATGGGACCCACGCTATGAAAGTACGCAAATCATGGCGCGCGGGGTGACTCCAAACGAGGGGCCCGGACTCCTCTGTTCGAGGTGTCCGGGCCCCAGGTGCGGCTCTGCGCCGCGTGGTACTGCCGGTGCTGCTACTGGTTCTGGTTCTCACCGCGGTAGTACTCGTACACCCAGCCCCACAGGCCGATCAGGATGATCGGGGCCGAGAAGTACATGAGCCACCAGCCGAAGATGACGCCCATGAACGCGAGCGCACCGCCGATGCCGAGCGACAGCGGCTGCCAGCTGTGCGGGGAGAAGAACCCCAGCTCGCCGGCCTCGTCGGCGACTTCGGCCTCCAGGTTGTCCTGGGCCATCTCGTCGACGCGCTTGGCCGTGAAGGCCAGGTAGTAGCCGATCATCACGCTCAGGCCGAAGGCCAGGAAGAGCGCGGTGGTTCCGACGGGCTCCTTCGACCACACGCCGTACACGACGGCCATGATCAGGATGAAGAAGGAGAGCCAGAGGAACATCTTGCCCTGGATCTTCACTTGCCGGCCTCCTTGCCACCGGTCACGGCCTTCGCACCGTGGTCCTCGAGGTGGTCGAGGGCCGCGATCTCAGGGTGGTGCAGGTCGAACGCCGGCGATTCGCTGCGGATGCGCGGCAGGGTGAGGAAGTTGTGCCGCGGCGGCGGGCAGGACGTCGCCCACTCCAGCGAACGGCCGTAGCCCCACGGGTCGTCGACCTCGATCTTCTTGCCGTACTTGGCCGTCTTCCAGACGTTGTACATGAACGGCAGGAACGACAGGCCGAGCACGAACGAGCTGATCGTCGAGATCGTGTTCAGCGCGGTGAAGCCGTCGGCGGCGAGGTAGTCCGCGTAGCGGCGCGGCATGCCCTCGGCACCCAGCCAGTGCTGCACCAGGAAGGTGCCGTGGAAGCCGATGAACAGCGTCCAGAAGGTGATCTTGCCGAGGCGCTCGTCCAGCATCTTGCCCGTGAACTTCGGCCACCAGAAGTGGAAGCCGGCGAACATCGCGAACACCACGGTGCCGAAGACGACGTAGTGGAAGTGGGCGACGACGAAGTACGAGTCGGAGACGTGGAAGTCCATCGGGGGCGAGGCCAGGATGACGCCGGTCAGACCACCGAAGGTGAAGGTGACCAGGAAGCCGATCGTCCAGAGCATCGGGGTCTCGAAGGACAGCGAGCCCTTCCACATGGTGCCGATCCAGTTGAAGAACTTCACACCGGTCGGGACCGCGATCAGGAAGGTCATGAAGGAGAAGAACGGCAGCAGCACACCGCCGGTGACGTACATGTGGTGGGCCCACACGGTCACCGAGAGGCCGGCGATCGCGATCGTCGCGGCGATCAGGCCGATGTAACCGAACATCGGCTTGCGGCTGAAGACCGGGATGATCTCGGAGACGATGCCGAAGAACGGCAGGGCGATGATGTACACCTCTGGGTGTCCGAAGAACCAGAAGAGGTGTTGCCACAGCAGTGCGCCGCCGTTGGCCGCGTCGAAGACGTGGGCGCCGAACTTGCGGTCGGCCTCCAGCGCGAAGAGCGCGGCGGCCAGGACCGGGAAGGCGAGCAGGACCAGGACACCGGTCAGCAGCACGTTCCAGGTGAAGATCGGCATGCGGAACATCGTCATGCCGGGCGCGCGCATGCAGATGATCGTGGTGATGAAGTTGACCGAGCCGAGGATCGTGCCGAAGCCGGAGAAGGCCAGACCCATGATCCACATGTCGGCGCCGATGCCCGGCGAGCGGACCGCGTCCGACAGCGGGGAGTAGGCGAACCAGCCGAAGTCGGCGGCGCCGTTCGGCGTCACGAAGCCGGCCACCGCGATGGTCGAGCCGAAGAGGTACAGCCAGTACGCGAACATGTTCAGCCGCGGGAACGCCACGTCGGGCGCACCGATCTGCAGCGGCATGATCCAGTTGGCGAAGCCCGCGAAGAGCGGGGTGGCGAACATCAGCAGCATGATCGTGCCATGCATGGTGAACGCCTGGTTGAACTGCTCGTTCGACATGATCTGCATGCCGGGGCGCGCGAGCTCGGCACGCATGAACAGCGCCAGGATGCCGCCGATGAGGAAGAACACGAACGACGTGACCAGGTACAGCGTACCGATGGTCTTGTGGTCGGTCGTGGTCATCCACTTCACGACGACGTTGCCCGGCTGCTTGCGCCGCACCGGCAGCTCGTTCTCATACGAGTCGGCGGCGGCACCCTGGGATTCGTTGAGGATGCTCACAGTTTGTTCGTCTCCGCGTTCCGGGCCGGGTCAGTCTGCTTGATGCCGGCCGGCAGGAAGCCGGTCTGCCCCTTCTCGGCCAGTTCCTTCAGGTGCGCCCGGTACGCCTCGGGGGACACGACCTTGACGTTGAAGAGCATCCGGGAGTGGTCGACGCCGCAGAGCTCGGCGCACTTGCCCATGAACGTGCCCTCTTCGGTGGGCGTGACCTCGAAGACGTTGGTGTGGCCCGGGATGACGTCCTGCTTGAAGAGGAACGGCACCACCCAGAAGGAGTGGATGACGTCGTTCGAGGACAGGATGAAGCGGACCTTCTCGCCCTTGGGCAGCCAGAGGGTCGGCCCCGGGTTGTCGGTCTGCGGGTTGCGGTCGCCCGGGATGCCCTTGTCGTAGACGCCCTCGGCGCCCGCCGGGAAGTCCTTGGTGAAGCGGTCCGGGATCCGGGAGAGCTCCTTCGGGACCTCACCGGCCTTCGGGGTCGCCGCGTCGCCGTCGACGTTCTCGACGTAGTTGAAGCCCCAGCTCCACTGGAAGCCGATCACGTTGATCGTGTGCGCCGGCTTCGGGGTGAGCGAGAGGAGCTTCGACTCGTCACGGGCGGTGAAGTAGAACAGCACCGAGACGATGATGAGCGGGACCACGGTGTACAGCGCCTCGATGGGCATGTTGTACCGGGTCTGCGGGGGGACCTCCACCTTCGTCCGGCTGCGCCGGTGGAAGATGACGCTCCACAGGATCAGGCCCCACACCAGGATGCCGGTGACCAGAGCGGCCGCCCAGGACCCCTGCCACAGGGAGAGGATGCGAGGCGCCTCCTCCGTGACCGGGGTGGGCATTCCGAGGCGGGGGAAGTTTTTCCATGTGTACGAGCAACCAGTGGCGGTCGCCAGAACCACGCCCGCAGTCAGCGCCTGCAGCAGCTTCCGCCGCATCGGGCGCCGCGGCGAGCGGTCGGAGCCGTAGGGACTCACGTAGCGCCTTCCCGAGAGTCTCGGCCCGCGCGGCCGGCCGCGGCCGTGTTCGGGTCGGTCGCCGGCCCTGACGCAGGCAGGGGTTTGGATGTTTATGCGGACCAAACCCTACTGGACGCTATTTGGGGTCGCGCGGGGAGGGTGCCCAACGCGCCGCTACTGCCCCCGAAGGGATGGATCCGCCGTACGGGGGACAGCGCAGCACCGGCTGAATGGCGGCCTTCCGGCGGTATCTGACGCCCCCTGACCTCCGGCTCGGGGGGCGGCCGGTTAGCGTGACCGGATGCCGTACTTCGACACCGCGTCCGCCGCCCCGCTGCACCCCGTCGCCCGGCAGGCGCTCCAGGCCTCGCTGGACGAGGGCTGGGCCGATCCCGCCCGACTGTACCGGGAGGGGCGGCGGGCCCGCCTGCTGCTGGACGCGGCGCGCGAGGCGGCCGCGGAGGCGGTGGGCTGCCGGCCCGACGAGCTCGTGTTCACTCCTTCGGGAACGCACGCGGTTCACTCCGGGATCGCGGGCGTGCTGGCCGGCCGCCGGCGCGTCGGCGGCCATATGGTCGTATCGGCGGTCGAACACAGCAGCGTGCTCCACGCGGCGGAGGTGCACGAAGCGGGCGGCGGCACGGTGGCCCGGGTGCCGGTGGACCGCATGGGCGCGGCCTCCGCGGCCGGTTACGCCTCGGCACTGACCGCGTCGACCGCGCTGGCCTGCCTGCAGTCCGCCAACCACGAGGTGGGCACGGTGCAGCCGGTGGCCGAGGTGGCCGAGGTGTGCGCGGCGGCCGGGGTGCCGCTGCTGGTGGACGCGGCCCAGTCCCTGGGCTGGGGGCCGGTGGAGGGCCGCTGGTCGGTGCTGGCCGCCAGCGCCCACAAGTGGGGCGGCCCGCCCGGCGTCGGTCTGCTGGCGGTCCGCAAGGGGGTCCGCTTCGCCCCCCAAGGCCCCGCCGACGAGCGGGAGTCGGGGCGCTCCCCCGGCTTCGGCAACCTCCCGGCCGTCGTGGCGGCCGCGGCGTCCCTGCGGGCCGTACGGGCCGAGGCCGATGCGGAGGCGGCCCGGCTGCGGGTGCTCGTGGACCGCATCCGGCGGCGGGTCGCCCGGCTGGTGCCGGACGTGGAGGTGGTCGGGGATCCGGTGCGGCGGCTGCCGCACCTCGTCACGTTCTCCTGCCTGTACGTGGACGGCGAGACCCTGCTGCACGAGTTGGACCGGGCGGGCTACTCCGTCTCCTCCGGCTCCTCCTGCACGAGCTCCACGCTGACCGCCAGTCATGTGCTGAAGGCGATGGGGGTGCTGTCCGAGGGCAACGTCCGGGTGTCCCTGCCGGCGGGGACCACCGCGGCGGAGGTGAACGGCTTCCTCGAGGTGCTGCCGGGGGTGGTGGCCGGGGTGCGGGCCACGCTGGGCGTGCCGGAGGAGGAGCCGCAGGCCCCTGTCGCGGAGTCCCTGGAGGTGGACGCCGTGGGCTTGCGCTGCCCGCAGCCGGTGATCGAGCTGGCCCGGGCCATCCGCACGGTCCCGGTGGGCGGCACCGTCACCGTGGTCTCGGACGACGAGGTGGCCCGCCTGGACATCCCGGCGTGGTGCGCGATGCGGGGCCACACGTACCTGGGCGAATCCCCCCGCCCCCCGGCCACGGCCTACACCATCCGCCGCAACCTCTGACCCGACCGCGCCTCGAAGCCGGGCGATTCCTGCCCCGCCCGGCTTCCGAAGCCGCTGGCCGACCGATCCAGCCCCGCCCGACCTCCGAAGCCAGGGTCCGGCATATTCAGCCTCGCCGGCGTTTGAGGCGCGGGTCCGGGCGGAGCCCGGTGCCCGGCGGAGCCGGGTTCCCTGGTCCCCCGCTGCGCGGAGCGATCCCCTCCCCGCCCCTTCCCGAAACCGGGGCTCCGCCCCGGACCCCGTTTCCGGGTGCTCCGCACCCGGTGCGCTCAAACGCCGCGCGGGCTGGATTGTCCAGCCCCGCCGGCGTTTGAGGCGCGGGGTCTGGGGCGGAGCCCCGGGCGGGGTGCGGGGCGCAGCCCCGCAGCGGGGGCCGGGGCCGCAGGCCATGGTTCGGGAAGGGGCGGGGTGGGGAAGGGGCTCCGCGCAGCGGGACCCCGCAGCGGGACCCCGGGCCGGGGTCAGGCCGCCAGGTGGGCGCGGACCTCGGCGGCGGCGTCCTCGCCGTACGCCTTCGTGAACCGCTCCATGAAGTGGGCCCGGGCCAGCGTGTACTCCTGGGTGCCCAGCGTCTCGATGACGAGCGTGGCCAGCATGCAGCCCAGCTGAGCCGCCCGCTCCAGCCCCACCCCCCACCCAAGCCCCGTGAGGAACCCGGCACGGAAGGCATCGCCGACACCGGTCGGGTCGACCTTGGCCGTCTCCTCCGGGCAGCCGACCAGGATGGTCTCCTCGCCGACCCGCTCGATGCGGACACCCCGCGACCCCAGCGTCGTCACGCGCGTGCCGACCTTGGCGAGGATCTCCTCGTCCGACCACCCGGACTTCGTCTCGATGAGGCCCTTCTCGTACTCGTTCGAGAACAGGTACGTCGCGCCCTCCATCAGGGTGCGGATGTTCTCCCCGTCCATGCGGGCGATCTGCTGCGAGAAGTCCGCGGCGAAGGGGATGCCCCGCGTCCGGCACTCCTCCGTGTGGCGGAGCATCGCCTCGGGGTCGTCGGCGCCGATGAGGACGAGGTCGAGCCCGCCCACCCGGTCGGCGACGGCCTTCAGCTCGATCTGGCGGGCCTCGCTCATCGCGCCCGTGTAGAAGGACCCGATCTGGTTGTGGTCGGCGTCGGTCGTGCAGACGAAGCGCGCGGTGTGCAGCACCTCGGAGATCCGCACGGACGCGGTGTCGACGCCGTGCCGGTCGAGCCAGGCGCGGTACTCGTCGAAGTCGGAGCCCGCCGCGCCGACCAGGATCGGCCGGCTGCCGAGCTGGCCCATGCCGAAGCAGATGTTCGGGCCGACGCCGCCCCGCCGCACGTCGAGGTTGTCGACGAGGAAGGAGAGGGAGACCGTGTGCAGCTGGTCCGCGACGAACTGGTCGGCGAAGCGGCCGGGGAAGGTCATGAGGTGGTCGGTGGCGATGGAGCCGGTGACTGCGATACGCACGGCGTGGATGCTCCTGCGGATGACGGCGAGGTGACAGTCAAAACTACCCGGTCCCGGCCGTCCCGCCGACCCCACGAAACTACCCCGTAGTAGGTCTTTCTCCTCGGGCGGCGCCGAGCCTACCGTGCCCCCATGACCTATACCGATGGATTCGGATACGGAGAGTGCGCGGCCGACACGCGGCCCGGGTTCGCGCAGCTGCTGGGCGACTGCGCCAGGATGGCCCCGCACTGGGCGGTCCCGGCGGACCCGCGGCCGGCCCGGGTGGCGCCCGCGCAGATCCACGGGGTGAGCGTGCCGCCGTCCTCGGCCCGTCTGATCGCCGCCACCGCCGAGTACGGCGACTAGCGGGGCGGAACCGGTTTCGCTCCTGTTCCGTCACACCCGCATCAGCCACCGGCGGTACGGGCGAAGGAGCATGCGGTGACCAGCGAACAACCCGACACATCACGCGGCACACGGCGGCGGCCCGCCTGGGCCATCGGCTCGATCGCGGCGGCCGTCCTGCTCGCGGGCGGCGGCACGGCGTACTGGGCGTCCACGGCGTACGGCGACGGCGGCTCGGGCGGCGGCCGTACGGGCGCCGCCGCGGCCTCGGCGCCCCGCGTGGCCCCGAGCCCGTCCGGCCCGGCCATCGCCCCCGGCGAGCCGGACCCGCACGGCAGCGGCGTGACCTACCGGGCGGAGGTCCCGCTCCCTGAGGCCCCGGCGAGCGCGCCCTCGTACGCCGCGACCGGCGAGGTCGGCGAACAGGAGGTGGCCCGGCTGGCGCAGGCCCTGGGCATCGCGGGCGCCCCGCGGCTGGTCGGCGAGACCTGGCAGGCCGGGGAGGGCGGCGACGGGTCGGGGCCCCTGCTCACCGTGGGCCGCAAGGCCCCCGGCACCTGGAACTTCGCCCGCTTCCACGGGGGCGGCGGCGCGGGCGACGACTGCAAGCGCGGCAAGGACACCTGCGGGCCCGCGACGCTCCCCCAGGGCGAGGGCCAGGGCGAGGGCCAGGGCGAGGGCGGCGGCAAGCCGGTGAGCGAGGAGGCCGCGAAGGCGGCCGCCGCCCCGGTCCTGGCCGCGGCCGGACAGAGCGGGGCCCGGCTGGACGCCCGCCAGACCCAGGGCGCGGTCCGGGTGGTGACCGCCGACCCGGTGATCGGCGGGCTGCCCACGCAGGGCTGGTCCACCAAGGTCAGCGTCGGCGCGGACGGCACGGTGGTGGGGGGCGGCGGCGAACTGAAGGCGCCGGAGCGGGCCGGGGAGCAGCCGGTGATCGGAGCCGTGGAGGCGCTGGCCAGGCTGAACCGGGCCTCGGGCGGCGCGGACGGTACGGGCCCCGGCCCGAGCGGCTGCGCGACCTCGGTCCCGCTGACCCCGGACACGCCGGTCGGCCCCTCGGACACGCTGCCGTGCAACCCGGAGCCGCGGCCGATGAAGCCGCCGCGGACCGAGACGGTGAAGGGCGCCGTGCTGGGGCTCGCCCCCGGGACGGTGAACGGGGCCCGCGGGCTGGTGCCGGCCTGGCACTTCGAGGTGGCGGGTACGGGCGGTGCGCCGGGTCGCACGGTGGTCCAGTCCGCCGTGGAGGGCGGCGGCTCCGTCCCGCCGGCTCCGGCGTCGGGCGCGCGGACGGTGCCGGGGTTCTCGTACGGGCAGGCGGACCGGAAGCTGACGGTGAACTTCTGGGGCGGGGTGTGCAGCACGTACGCGCTGGAGGCCCGCGAGGAGGCCGGTTCGGTGACGGTGCGGATCACGGACACCCCGACCGATCCCGGCCGGGCCTGCATCATGATCGCCCAGGAGATGTCGGTGTCGGCGACGCTCCAGCAGCCGCTGGGCGAGCGCAAGGTGGTCGACGGGACCACGGGCAAGCCGCTGCCGAAGCAGTAGGGCTCCGGCCCGGGTACAGACACGAAGGCCCCCGGCACCGTGTGGTGCCGGGGGCCTTCGTCACGCTTCAGGCTTAGCTGAAGGAGTCGCCGCAGGCGCAGGAGCCGGTGGCGTTCGGGTTGTCGATCGTGAAGCCCTGCTTCTCGATCGTGTCGACGAAGTCGATCGAGGCACCCTGCAGGTACGGGGAGCTCATCCGGTCCGTGACGACCTTCACGCCGCCGAAGTCCTTGACGACGTCGCCGTCGAGCGAGCGCTCGTCGAAGAAGAGCTGGTAGCGCAGGCCGGAGCAGCCGCCGGGCTGGACGGCGACGCGGAGCGCCAGGTCATCGCGGCCCTCCTGCTCCAGCAGGGTCCTGACCTTCTCGGCGGCGGCGTCGGACAGGAGGATGCCGTCGCTCACAGTGGTCTTGTCGTCCTGTACGGACATCTGCATTCACTCCCGAAGTGGGCGGCTCCCCGCCTCAGGCAGGGAAACGTCGGACTCTTGCCGTCGATGGCAACGAGCGGGGCCGCGGATTCATTCCGGACCCGACGCATGTTTCAGACATTCATGCTCGCACACCGCCGCGCGGCGGCGGACCCGGCGGAGCGACGGGTTCATCACGGGCGAATGCGTCACATCGACACTATGGCCATCGTCAAAGTGACATGAAGCGGCTATCATAGATAGCGTCAAATAGACGAGAAGTCGCACGAAGTCTCGTAGTCGCAGAACAGAAAGGGTGCGTGTCGTGACCACCGCCCAGCCTTTGGACGTCCAGCCGACGCCCCTTGCCCTGCTGCTGCTCGGCCGCGAGGCCGACCCCAAGAGCGAGCGCGGTGTGGAGTGTCCGGGCGACCTGCCCTCGCCGTCGGACCCGGACCTGGTGGCGCGCGCCCGCGCGGCCAAGGAGAAGCTCGGCGACAAGGTCTTCATCCTCGGCCACCACTACCAGCGTGACGAGGTCATCGAGTTCGCCGACGTCACCGGCGACTCCTTCAAGCTGGCCCGTGACGCGGCCGCCAAGCCGGAGGCCGAGTACATCGTCTTCTGCGGCGTCCACTTCATGGCCGAGTCGGCGGACATCCTGACCTCCGACGCGCAGAAGGTCGTCCTGCCCGACCTGGCCGCGGGCTGCTCGATGGCCGACATGGCCACCGCCGAGCAGGTCGCCGAGTGCTGGGACGCGCTGACCGAGGCGGGCATCGCCGAGGTGACGGTCCCCGTCTCGTACATGAACTCCTCCGCCGACATCAAGGCCTTCACCGGCAAGCACGGCGGCACGATCTGCACCTCCTCCAACGCGAAGAAGGCCCTGGACTGGGCCTTCGAGCAGGGCGAGAAGGTGCTCTTCCTCCCCGACCAGCACCTGGGCCGCAACACCGCCGTCCGCGACATGGGCATGTCCCTGGACGACTGCGTGGTCTACAACCCGCACAAGCCGAACGGCGGGCTGACCGCCGAGCAGCTGCGGGGCGCGAAGATGATCCTGTGGCGCGGGCACTGCTCGGTCCACGGCCGCTTCTCGCTGGACTCGGTCAACGACGTCCGCGAGCGGATCCCGGGCGTGAACGTGCTGGTGCACCCGGAGTGCAAGCACGAGGTCGTGGCGGCCGCGGACTACGTCGGTTCGACGGAGTACATCATCAAGACGCTGGAGGCGGCCCCGGTCGGCTCCAAGTGGGCCATCGGCACCGAGCTGAACCTCGTCAAGCGCCTGGCGAACCGTTTCGCCGCGGAGGACAAGGAAGTCGTCTTCCTCGACAAGACGGTCTGCTTCTGCTCGACGATGAACCGCATCGACCTGCCGCACCTGGTCTGGACCCTGGAGTCCCTCGCCGAGGGCACCCTGGTCAACCAGATCCAGGTCGACAAGGAGACGGAGAGCTTCGCCAAGCTCGCCCTGGAGCGCATGCTCGCGCTCCCGTAGCGCGCAAGCCCAGCCCGCGCAGGGTCCGCGTACCCCGCAGAACGCCCCGAAGGGCCGCCCCCCTCGTCGAGGGGGGCGGCCCTTCGGCCGTTCGCGTTTCCGTTTGCGTTTCCGTTTCCGTTCCCTGCGGCCGGCCCGGTCAGACGCCGGCCGGGGCCGGGTCGGCGTCCGGCGTGTCCTGCGGGTCGGGGACCACGCGGAGGCGGGCCGTGCGCTTGGCGCGGCGGCGGTCCCCCCGCAGTTCGACCATCGTGTACAGGGTCGGCACCAGCAGCAGCGTCAGCAGGGTCGAGGAGACCAGGCCGCCGATCACCACGACCGCGAGCGGCTGCGAGATGAAACCGCCCTCGCCGGTGACGCCGAGCGCCATCGGCAGCAGCGCGAAGATCGTCGCCAGGGCCGTCATCAGGATCGGGCGCAGGCGGTGCCGGCCGCCCTCGACCACGGCCTCGACGACGCCCAGGCCCTGGGCGCGGTACTGGTTGACCAGGTCGATCAGGACGATCGCGTTGGTCACGACGATGCCGATGAGCATCAGCATGCCGATCAGGGCGGGCACGCCCAGCGGGGTCCCGGTCACCAGCAGCAGGCCGAGCGCGCCGGTCGCCGCGAACGGGATCGACACGAGCAGGATCAGCGGCTGCACCAGCGACCGGAAGGTGGCGACCAGCAGCATGAAGACGATCGCGATGGCGGCGAGCATGGCCAGGCCCAGGGAGGCGAAGGCCTCGCCCTGGTCCTCGGAGACCCCGCCGATGGTGGCGGTGGCCCCCTCGGGCAGGTCCAGCGCCTTGATCTTCGTCTGGAGCTGTGCGCCGATGGCTCCGGTGTTGTCGCCGACCGGCTTGGCGGTGACGGTCGCGGCGCGGGCGCCGTCGATCCGGGTCATGGAGACCGGGCCGGGCACCTCCTTGACCTCGGCGATGTCGCCGAGCCGGGCCGGGCCGACGGGCAGCGCCTGGAGCTCGGCCAGGGTGGCGGCCGGCTGCGCGGACGTGATGACGATGTCCCGCTCGGTGTTGTCCAGGACGGCCTTGCCCGCCGGGGTGCCGCGTACGGCCTGGGCGACGAGCGCGCCGAGCGCGGCCTGGTTCAGGCCGGCCTCGGCGGTCCGCGGGGTGGCGGTCACCGAGATCCGCGGCACGGACTGGGACAGGTCGCTCTGGACGTCGGTGACGTCGTCGAGGGTGGCCATCTCGGCCCGGACCTGCTCGGCGGCCTTGGCGAGGACGCCGGCGTCGCCCGCCTTGACGACCACGCTGAGGTTCTGGCTGCCGAAGCCGCCGCCCGCGGAGATGCTCGTGTCGCCGATGCCGTCGAGCGAGCCGAGAGTGTCCTCGATCCGCTTCTTGACGGCCTCGGAGTCGCTGCCGTCCTCCAGGACCACCTGGTACGAGGCCTGGTTGGAGCCGGTGCCGCCGCCGAAGGCCGCCAGGAAGCCCGAGGATCCGACGGTGACCTGGTAGTCCTTGACGCCCTCGATCCCGGTGAGCGCCTTCTCGACCGTGCGGCTCGCCGCGTCGGAGGCGGCCAGCGAGGTGCCGGGCGGCAGCTGCTGCTTGACCGTCAGGACGGTCTGCTCGCCCTGGTCGAAGAAGTTCGTCTTCAGCAGCGGGGTCATCCCCAGGGTGCCGACGAGGACCACGACGGCCACGACCAGGGTGCTCGCCCGGCGGCGGGTGACCAGGCCGAGGGCCCGGACGTAGAAGCGCTGGAGGCGGCTCTTGGCCTCCTTCTCCTCCGCCTCGCGCCGCGCCCGGTCGGGATCCTCCAGGGCGCCCTTCGGAGCCCGCAGGAACCAGTACGAGAGCACCGGCACGACGGTGAGGGAGACCAGCAGCGAGGCGAGCAGGGCCGCGGCGACCGTGAGGGAGAACGGGCCGAAGAACTCGCCGACCATGCCGCCGACGAAGGCGATCGGCAGGAAGACGGCGACGGTGGTGAGCGTGGAGGAGGTGACCGCGCCGGCGACCTCCTTGACCGCGGCGACGATGGCGGCCTCGCGCTCCTCGCCGTAGCCGAGGTGGCGCTTGATGTTCTCCAGGACCACGATCGAGTCGTCGACGACCCGGCCGATGGCGATGGTCAGGGCGCCGAGCGTCAGCATGTTCAGCGACAGGTCGTCGGCCCACAGCACGATCAGCGCGAGGACGACGGACAGCGGGATGGAGACCGCGGTGACCAGCGTCGAGCGCAGCGAGGCGAGGAAGACCAGGATCACGATCACCGCGAAGAGCAGGCCGAGCAGGCCCTCGGTGGTGAGGCTGGAGATGGACTTCGCGACGGGCGGGCCCTGGTCGCCGACGACGGTGAGCTCGGCGCCGGCGCCGAGTGCGGAGCGCAGCTCGGGCAGCTTGTCCTTGACGGCGTCGGAGATGGCGACGGCGCTGCCGTCCTTGTCCATGGTCAGGACGAGGGCGAGGCTGGGCTTGCCGTTGGTGCGGGTGAGGGAGACGGCCTTGGCGGGCTCCTGCTTGACGGTGGCCACGTCGCCCAGGCGGACGGCCGGCTTTCCGGGGCCGGCGCTCAGGCGCAGCTCCTCCAGCTGGGCGAGCGAGGTGTAGCCGCCGCCGACGCGGACGGTGCGGTTCTTGCCGGCCTCGTCGAAGGAGCCGGCCGGCACGGTGGCGCCGCCGGTCTGGAGGCCCTGGGCGAGCGCGGCGCCGTCGAGGCCGGCGGCGGCGAGCTTGGCGGGGTCCGGGGTGACGGCGACCCGGAGCTCCTGGACGCCGTCGACGGTGACCTGGCCGACGCCCTTGATGTCCTCGAGGACGGGGACGACGGAGCGGCTCAGCTGGTCGGCGAGCGCCTGCTGGTCCTTGTCCGAGGTGACGGCGAGGACGACGGTCGGGATGTCGTCGGTGGAGCCGGCGACGACCTGCGGGTCGACCTCGGCGGGCAGCCGGACGCGGGCCCGGTTCACGGCCTGCTGGACGTCGGCGACGAGCTGCTTGGTGCCGCTGTCGCCGTAGTCGAACTTGGCCATGATCAGGGCGTTGCCCTCGCTGGCCGTGGAGGTGATGCCGGTAATGCCGTCGACGCCCTTGAGGGTGGCCTCGATCGGCTCGATGACCTGCTTCTCCACCACGTCGGGCGAGGCGCCCTGGTACGGGGCGAGCACGGACACCACCGGCAGTTCGATGGACGGCAGCAGCTGCTGCTTGAGCTGCGGGATGGCTATGGCGCCGAAGAGCAGCGCGGTGATCGAGACCAGGCCGATCAGCGCTCTTTGGGACAGGCTGAAGCGGGACAGCCAGGACATGGGCGTCGGTATCTCTCTGCAGTCGGTCTGAGCGGGCGCCGCGAGGGCGGCAGGGGCCGCGGTGGCCCTCCAGCCTGGCGTACGCCCGGGCGCCGCTGCGTCGGCCCCAGGTCCCGTCCTTATCTCCCGCATACCGCGCCTGTAGTACACGCGGCGCGGTACGGGGCCGGTGGTACTGCTGCCCGGCTTCGACCGGGTCTCCCCCGCCGGGATGACGATGATCGATCCGCTCCACGGCTGAATCCACGGCGGACGCGGCCGGGGCGGCGGGCGTGGCGTCGGTTTTGTGCCGGTTGTCAGGTGATGATGGCGCAGTGCGACTTGATCACGTGTCCTATGCGGTGGCCCGCGACAGCTTCGTCTCGACCGTCCAGTGGATCGGATCGGCCCTCGGCGCCGGGTTCGTCGACGGGGGCGTGCACCCGCGGTTCGGCACCCGCAATTTCGTTCTCCCGCTGAGCGGCGGCACCTACGTCGAGGTCGTCACCACGCTCGACCACCCCGCCGCCGACCGCGCACCCTTCGGCCAGGCGGTCGCGCGCCGCGCCGCCGAGGGCGGCGGCTGGCTCGGTTGGGTGGTCTCCGTCGACGACATCGCCCCGGTCGAGGCCCGCCTCGGCCGCCTCTCGGCCGAGGGCCACCGTGTCCGCCCCGACGGGTTCGACCTGAGGTGGAAGCAGATCGGCCTGCTGGAACTGCTGGAGGACCCGCAGCTGCCCTACTTCCTGCAGTGGTTGGTCCCCGTCGAGGAGCGCCCGAGCGCCGACCCGCGCACCTCCACCACCATCCACGGGCTCTCCATCGCGGGCGACGCCGCCTCCATCGCCGAATTCCTCGGCGAACCGGCCGACCACCCCCTCGACCAGATCGACGTCACCTGGGTCGAGGATGAGGAACCGGGCCTGGTCTCGGTCGAGTTCGCCACCGCCCACGGCCCGGTCACGATTTAGTCGGCCCGCGGCCTGACCAGGCCCGACTCGTAGGCGACGACGACCAGTTGGGCCCGGTCGCGGGCGCCGAGCTTGGCCATGGCCCGGTTCACGTGGGTCTTGACGGTGAGCGGGCTGACCTCCAGCCGGCCGGCGATCTCGTCGTTGGACAGGCCCGCGGCGACGTGGACGAGGACCTCGCGCTCCCGGCCGGTCAGCGCGGCGAGCCGCTCGGCGTGGGCGGCGGCCGGGACGGCGGCTCCGGCGCCGCCGCCCTGGGCGAGGAAGGTGGCGATGAGCCCCTTGGTCGCGGCCGGGGACAGCAGCGCCTCGCCGGCGGCGGCGACACGGATGGCGTTCAGCAGCTCGTCGGGCTCGGCGCCTTTGCCGAGGAAGCCCGAGGCGCCGGCCCGCAGGGCCGACACCACGTACTCGTCGACCTCGAAGGTCGTCAGCATGACCACGCGGACCGCGCCCAGTTCGGGGTCCTCGCCGATGAGCCGGGTGGCGGCGAGGCCGTCCGTGCCGGGCATGCGGATGTCCATGAGCACCACGTCGGGCCTGGTCCGGCGGGCGAGCTCGTAGGCCTGGGCCCCGTCGCAGGCCTCGCCGACGACCTCCATGTCGGGCTCGGAGTCGACGAGCACCTTGAAGGCGCTGCGGAGCAGGGCCTGGTCGTCGGCGAGCAGGACCCTGATGGGCGTCGGCGTCTCTTCCACGGCCCGACCCTACGCGGCCGGGGCGCGCCGGAGGGGCCCCGGGGTCAGCCGAGGGACAGGACGACCAGGGCCACGGTCGCGGACACCTCGGCGACGGCGCCGAAGACGTCGCCCGTGACCCCGCCGAAGCGGCCCGTGCACCGGCGCAGCAGCACCTCCGCCACCGCGAGGGCGACGAGGACGGCGGCCGCGTGCCGGGCGGCGGAGAACGGGCCCATCGGTGCGGCGGCGGCCGCGGCCAGGCCGGCGACCGCCACGGCGGCCAGCGCGGCCGCGGCGCGCGGGACGACCCCGGCGACGGCCGCGCCGAGCCCTTCGAGGCGGGCGGGCGGCACCCCGTCGCGGGAGGCCAGGGTCATGGCGAGGCGGGCGGTGACGGCCGCGACGACCGCCGCGAGACCGCCGCGGACCCAGCCGTCGGCGTAAAGGTCGTACAGCGCCCCGGCCTGCACGAGCAGCACCAGCAGCAGCGCCACCACCCCGAAGGGGCCGATGTCGGACTTCTTCATGATGCGCAGCGCCTCGGCGGCCGGTTTGGCGCTGCCCAGCCCGTCGGCGGTGTCGGCCAGGCCGTCCAGGTGGAGCCCGCGGGTCAGGGCGGCCGGGACGGTGAGGGTGACGGCGGCGGCGAGCAGCGGCCCGCCGCCGAGGACGAGCAGCAGCACGCCGGCGGCCGCCGCGAGCAGGCCGACGACGAGCCCGGCGAGCGGCGCGCAGGCCATGCCGGTGCGGGCCGCGGGCCGGTCCCAGCGGGTGATGCGGGCGGGCAGCACGGTGAGGGTGCCGAAGGCGAAGCGGAGGCCGTCGGGCAGCGAGGCCCGCTCGGCGGGCGGCGTCAGGCGCGACGGCGCAGGCTGATCATCGAACGAATCTGTCATCGGCGCGAACGCTACCCGCTCGCCGGGACCGGTAAATTGCCCAATACGGGCCAAACGGGGAGCTGCCACGACACAAGGAGCGGGCGGGATGGGTCACTGGTGGTACCGCAACATCGTCGAACCGGGAAAGCTCCCGCTGCTCTTGGCCCTGCTGTCCTTCGTCCTGTCGTTCCTGGTCACGCGCGTCATCACGCGTCTGATCCGGGCCGGGAAGGGCCCCTTCAGGAACGTCACCCCCGGCGGCCTGCACGTCCACCACGTCGTCCCCGGCGTGGTCCTGGTGATCATCGGCGGCTTCGGGGCCATCGGCAGCGGCGCCCACGGCTTCGGCTCCCTGCTCTCCGCCGTGCTCTTCGGCCTGGGGGCGGGCCTGGTCCTCGACGAGTTCGCCCTGATTCTGCACCTGGACGACGTCTACTGGAGCGAGCAGGGCCGCAAGAGCGTCGAGGTCGTGGTGCTGACGGCCGCCCTGGTGGCCTTGGTCCTCAGCGGGTTCCTGCCGTTCGGCGTGAACGACCTGACCCCGGACGAGCGCGAGAACCGCGGCCTGGTGGTGGTGAACATCGCCGCGAACTTCTTCCTGGCCCTGATCGCCCTGTGGAAGGGCAAGGCGCGCACCGCGCTCTTCGGCACGGTGATCCCGTTCCTGGCGCTGATCGGCGCGGTGCGCCTGGCCCGGCCGGGCTCCCCGTACGCGAAGAGGTTCTACGCGAACCGGCCGCGGGCCCGGGCCAAGGCCTCGCTGCGCGCCTTCCACCACGACCGCCGCTGGGCGGCCCCGCGCCGGAAGTTCGAGAACTTCATCGGCGGCACCCCGGACCCGGAACGGACAGCGGCGGCGGCCCCGAAGGAACCGCCGCCACACTGAGCACCCGCCCTCGCGCCTCCCGGAGACTCAGCCCGGGATGAGCCCGTCGTCGCTGAGCATCTGCCGGACCTCGTCCAGCGAGGCGTCGGGCGCCGGCAGGATCAGCTCGGACGGCTCCAGCGCATCGTCGGGCAGCGGCTCGCCGAGCCTCCGCACGGCGTCCAGCAGGGCGCCCAGCGTCCGCCGGAAGCCCTCCTCGTCGCCGCCCTCCATCTCCTCGAGCAGCTCGTCGTCCAGCCTGTTGAGCTCGGCGAAGTGGCTGTCGGCCACCGTCACCTGCCCTTCCCCCATGATGCGGACAATCATGCCGGGCCCCGTCCTACTGCTTGTCGAACCGGTGCTGGTTGTGCTGCTGCTGGGCGGTGCCCGGGGCGCCGCCCTCGATGGCCTGCTGCTGCGCGGACGGGCCGCCGGCCAGCTCGGCCTTCATGCGCTGGAGCTCCAGTTCCACGTCCGTACCGCCCGAGAGGCGGTCCAGCTCGGCCTGGATGTCGTCCTTGGCGCCCAGGCCGCTCTGGTCGTCGAGGGCGCCGGAGGCCAGCAGCTCGTCGATGGCGCCGGCGCGGGCCTGGAGCTGGGCGGTCTTGTCCTCGGCACGCTGGATGGCCACGCCGACGTCGCTCATCTCCTCGGAGATGCCGGAGAAGGACTCGGCGATCCGGGTCTGGGCCTGGGCCGCCGTGTACGTGGCCTTGATGGTCTCCTTCTTCGTCCGGAAGGCGTCCACCTTGGCCTGGAGGCGCTGCGCGGCCAGCGTCAGCTTCTCCTCCTCGCCCTGGAGGGTCTGGTGCTGCACCTCCAGGTCGCTGACCTGCTGCTGGAGCGCGGCCTTGCGGGAGAGGGCCTCGCGCGCCAGGTCCTCGCGGCCCAGCGCCAGCGCCTTGCGGCCCTGGTCCTCCAGCTTGGCGGACTGGCCCTGGAGCTGGTTGAGCTGGAGCTCAAGCCGCTTGCGGGAGGTGGCCACGTCGGCGACGCCGCGCCGCACCTTCTGCAGCAGCTCCAGCTGCTTCTGATACGAGTAGTCGAGGGTCTCGCGCGGGTCCTCGGCCCGGTCAAGGGCCTTGTTCGCCTTCGCGCGGAAGATCATCCCCATACGCTTCATGACACCGCTCATGGGCTTCGCGCGCCCCCTTCTGACGGACTTCGCTCCAGGTCACATTGCGATCCTCGATCACCCGAGATGACCGCCACAGAACCCACAGTACGGGCCCTGCCTCCATTACCGCACTGTTCGTGGACGGATGCGCTCCTCCTCCAGGACGACTGCGTCCCCGCCCGGATCAGGCGTAAGGAGTAGGTGCTTCCCCGATGCTCCCCCGACACCGCCGGACCCCGGCCGGGGTCCGGCGGTGTCGGGGGAGCACGAACCCTGCACCACTCCAGACGCCCGCCGTTGCCGGATCGTTCCCCGACGGGGTGGGGTACCCGGCCGCAACCACGTAGGCTTGGGTTTTGTGTTTGGTAGCCGCTCCTCCAAGGAAGAGAAGGCCGCCGCCACCGACAAGGTGAGCGCCGACCTCTCGAAGCCCCGTGACCCGCAGGCCCCCAAGGGCCGCCCGACGCCCAAGCGCGCCGTGGCCCAGTCGCAGCGCAAGGCTGTGGTGGCCTCGACCGGCGACCGCAAGGAGGACGCCCGGCGCGCCCGCGAGCGGCGCCGCGTGGAGCTGGCCAAGCAGCGCGAGGCGCTGGCCAACGGCGACGAGCGCTACCTGCCCGCCCGCGACAAGGGCCCGGTGCGCAAGTTCGTCCGCGACTTCGTGGACTCCCGCTTCTCCGTGGCCGAGATGTTCCTGCCGCTGGCCGTGGTCATCCTCGTCCTGAGCATGATCCGGGTGCCGCAGATCCAGAACGTCGCCCTGCTGCTGTGGCTCGCCGTGATCGTCCTGATCATCGTCGACTCCGTCGGCCTCGGCTTCCGCCTCCGCAAGGCCCTCAACCAGCGCTTCGCCGACCAGCCGCGCCGCGGCGCGGTGGCGTACGGCCTGATGCGCACCCTCCAGATGCGCCGCCTGCGCCTGCCGAAGCCGCAGGTCAAGCGCGGGGAACGACCCTGAGCGCAAAGGCGCCCGCAGGGTCGGGGGACGGCTTCTCCGGGGGTGCCCGGCTGTGGCTCGAGGGCCTCGGCGGACTGCGCAACGCCGTCCGCCAGGAGCTCGTGGGCCGACAGGTCGAGGAGCAGATCGCCCAGCGCTTCCCGGTCGGGCAGCGGCTGCGCGTCCTCGACGTCGGCATGGGCCAGGGCACCCAGGCGCTGCGCCTCGCCCGCGCCGGGCACAAGGTCACCGGCCTGGAGATGGACCCCGACATGCTGGCGGTCGCCCGTACCGCGCTGGAGTCCGAGCCCGCGGGCATCCAGGAGCGGGTCCTGCTGATGGAGGGCGACGGCCGGGAGACCGGCGCGCACTTCACCCCCGGCAGCTTCGACGTGGTGCTGTGCCACGGCGTACTGATGTACGTGCCCGAGCCGGACGCGATGCTCGCCGGGCTGGCCCGGATGCTGGCGCCCGGCGGCCTGCTGTCCCTGCTCGTGCGCAACGGCGACGCCCTCGCGATGCGGCCCGGCCTGGGCGGCGACTGGTCGGGGGCGCTGTCCGCCTTCGACACGATCGACTACACGAACCGGCTGGGCCTGGACGTCCGGGCCGACCGGCTGTCCGAGCTGACGGCCACGCTGTCCGGGATCGGCGCACCGCTGCAGAGCTGGTACGGCGTCCGCGTCTTCACCGACGGGACCGAGGCCGGCGAGCAGCTCCCGCCGGACGAGGAGCTGGAGCAGCTCCTGGCGGCGGAGGAGCGGGCCGGCCGGACCGATCCGTACCGCGGGGTCGCGGCGCTGCTGCACCTGTGCGGCGTGCGCGGCTGATTCCCCGCCCTGCGACACGGGTGCGCCCCGGGTCCCCTGACGGGACCCGGGGCGCACCCGTATCTGCCGTGGACCGTCCCCGGCCGGTCAGGCGTCCAGCGCCTCGCGCAGGCTCATCGCGTACAGCTCGACGCCGTTGTCGTCGGACAGCTTCACCCGCTCGGCGCCGCCCTCCAGCAGCTGCTTCCAGTACTCCCCGATCCAGGACTCCGCATCGCCCTGCGTGGTGAACTCCTCGGGGGTCACCGCCGGGGTCGTCTCGGTGCCCTCGGCCGTCTCGAACCGCCACGTCCACGCCATGTCCGCCTCCGTTGCTCGTCCGCTGCTCATCCGCTGGTCGCCTTGAGTCTGCCCGCAGAGTAGCCGGGCGCGCACCACTCCCGGCGACGCGGGAGGATCTTCTCGTGGAACTCACTCTGCTCGGCACCGGCACACCCGAAGGACTGCCCCGCCCCGGCTGTCCCTGCGCGGCCTGCGCGGTCAGCGTCGGCCCCCGCGCGCGGGCCGCGACCTCCCTGCTCGTCGACGGGGCCCTGCTGCTCGACCTGACCCCCGGGGCGGTCTTCGCCGGTGCCCGCGCCGGCCACTCCCTGGCCGGCGTGCGCCAGGTCCTGCTGACCCACCCGCACGACGGGCCCCCCGTGGAACTGCCGCCGGGGCTGCCGGCGGCCGGGCGGGTGCCGGACGGGCGCGAGCTCGCGGTGATCAGCGGGCACCGGGTGCGGGCGGTGCCCATGGACGCACCGGGCACCGGGTACGAGGTGACCGGCCCGGACGGCACCCGGCTGCTGTACCTGCCGCCCGGCGGGGCGCCGGCCGGGACGCCCTGGAGCCTGGCGCAGCGCCCGTACGACATGGTGCTCGCGGACGTGCTGGGCCGGCCGGAGGCGCTGGCGCGGCTGCGGGCCTCCGGGGCGGCCGGGCCGACCACGGACGTGATCGCCGTACACCTGGACCACGACGTCCCTCCGGGGCGCGAGCTGGAGCGGCGGTGCGCGGCGGCCGGGGCGCGGGCCGTGCCGGACGGGACGACGGTGACGGTGGGCGAGTACCACGCGGTGCCGGACCTGCCGCGCCGGACGCTGGTGCTGGGCGGGGCCCGCTCGGGCAAGTCCCTGGAGGCGGAGCGGCGACTGGAGAGCTTCCCGGAGGTGGTGTACGTGGCCACCTCGGGCTCCCGCGAGGGCGACACCGAGTGGGCGGCGCGGGTCGGGCTGCACCGGGAGCGGCGGCCGGCGAGCTGGCGGACGGTGGAGACCTGCGAGCTGGTGCCGCTGCTGTCGGAGGGCGGGGAGCCGCTGCTGATCGACTGCCTGGCGCTGTGGCTGACGGACGCGATGGACCGGGTGGGCGCCTGGGACGACGCGGTCTGGGCCGGGCAGGGGCAGAAGGACCTGCGGGAGCGGACGGCGGAGCTGGTGGCGGCGCTGCGGGCGACCCGGCGCACGGTGGTGGCCGTCAGCAACGAGGTGGGCTCGGGGATCGTCCCGGCGACCGCATCGGGACGGCGCTTCCGGGACGAACTCGGGCGCCTGAACGCCGCGGTGGCCTCCGAGTGCGAGCACGTCCTGCTGGTGGTGGCCGGTCAGGCGCTGGTCCTGAAGGACTGATCCGGCGCACCGGTCCGACCCCGGGGGCCGCAGCGGCGGGACAGGCTTGGGCAGGGCCTCACCGGCTGTACGCTCTGGCAGATGACCACGCTGAATCTCGACGACTTCTCCGATCTGATCGAGCGCCCCGACGGCGGCGTCCGGCGTGACGCCGAGGAGCGCCGTGAGCGGCTGGCCGTGCCCGCCGGGGCACTCGGGCGGCTCGACGAGCTCGCCGAGTGGCTCGCCGCCGCGCAGGGGCGGGTTCCGGTCAAGCCGATCGAGGCGCCCAAGGTCGTCCTGTTCGCCGCGGACCACGGGATCGCCGCCGCCGGCGTCTCCGCCCGGGCCGCCGGCTCCGCCCACGCACTGGTGCGCTCCGTGCTCGACGGGGCCAGCCCCGTGTCGATCCTGGCGGGGCGGCTCGGCGCCTCGGTGCGGGTCGTGGACGCCGGGCTGGACTGCGACCCGGAGCTGCTGCCGCAGGATGTGGTCCGCCACCGGGTGCGCCGCGGCAGCGGGCGCATCGACGTCGAGGACGCGCTGACCCGCGAGGAGGCCGAGGCGGCCCTGCGGCTCGGCATGCGGATCGCCGACGAGGAGGCGGACTCGGGGACCGACCTGGTGGTCCTGGGGGACCTGAGCGTCGGCGGGACCACGGTCGCCGCGACGCTCGTCGCCGCACTGTGCGGCACCGACGCCTCGGTGGTGACCGGCCGCGGCGGCCTGCCGATCGACGACCTGACGTGGATGCGCAAGTGCGCGGCGATCCGCGACGCGCTGCGCCGGGCCCGGCCGGTCCTGGGCGACCAGGTGGCTCTGCTCGCCGCGGTCGGCGGCGCGGACGTGGCCGCCATCACCGGCTTCCTGCTCCAGTGTGCGGTGCGCCGTACGCCGGTCGTCCTCGACGGCATCGTCTCGGCGGCCTGCGGGCTGGTGGCCCAGCGGGCGGCGTTCCGGGCCCCGGACTGGTGGCTGGCCGGGCAGGCCAGCGGCGAGCCCGGCCAGACCAAGGCCCTGGACCGGATGGCACTCAACCCCGTGCTCTCCCACGGCGTCACCGTGGGAGAAGGAACCGGGGCACTGCTTGCTCTTCCGCTGGTCCAGGCGGCCGCCGCGCTCGCGGCGGAACTCCCGGAGCGGCCGGAACTCCCGGAGCAGCCGGAGCGGCCCGAGCGGCCGGAGCAGGAGCCGAACGACTGAGCCGCCGGGGGACAGGGTCTTGACGAGGCCATGACCCCCGGACCCGGCCACCCATGGACGGCGGCGCCCCATATCATCGCGTTTCATGGGAGAGGCCCGCTTGACCAGCGAACAGACCGACCGGATCGCCACTCAGGCCGCAAAGGCCCCACAGGGTGCGCAGCCGAAGAAAACACCGCAGTCCGCCACCAAGGACACCACCAGGGAGACCGGCAAGGACGGCGCCAAGGAGACCAGCAGCAAGGACACCGGGAGCAACGCCGGCAAGAAGGACGAGGGCGGGGGCCGCGACACCGGGCGCGGATCGGCCCGTTCCCGGCGCAGCGCCGCCTTCGCGGTCTGGTACCTGCGCGCCGTCACCTTCGTGAACTTCCTCAGCGCGGTGTGGGTCTCCCTCGGGCAGGACCTGCGCCGGCACAACACCGCCGACTTCTACACCCCGTACCTGCTCACGGCGGGCTTCGCCTCCGGCCTGTTCTCGCTGCTGCTCGCCGTCACCATGGGCCGGCGCAAGCGGGCCGCGTGGATCCTGAACCTGGTCCTCGGCGGCCTGCTCCTGCTGGCCTTCGCCACCGCCGCCTTCGCGCCGTGCACCAGCGGCGAATTCAACCTGTGCTACCCCGAGTTCCGGGACCACACCCAGAACTGGATCTCGCTCGTCCTGACCGCGGCCTTCGTCGCCGCCCTGGTCGTGGGCCGCAAGGAGTTCTACGCCAAGGGCGACCGCTCCAACCCCAAGCTGGCCACCGCCGTCGCCGCCGTCGGCCTTCTGGTCACCTCGCTGGCCGCCGCGCTGATCGTCGGCGCCGCCAACACCGACCCCGACGCCGCCGACGCCACGTTCCTGGCCCGCTGGCGCTACGGCGCGATGCGCCTGATCACCCTGGACCCCAACGCCCGCGACTACGCCTCCATCACCACGCCCGCCTGGGTCGACGTCGTCATCAACGTGATGTCGATGATCCTGCTGCTCGCCGTGCTCCTCGCCGCCTTCCGCTCGCGCCGCGCCGTGGACCCGATCACGCCCGAGGACGAGGACAAGCTGCGCGCGCTGCTGGCGAAGCAGGGCGACCGCGACTCGCTCGGCTACTTCGCCCTGCGCCGCGAGAAGTCCGTCATCTGGTCCCCCACCGGCAAGGCCGCCGTCACCTACCGTGTCGTCGGCGGCGTCTCCCTCGCCTCCGGCGACCCCATCGGCGACCCCGAGGCCTGGCCCGGCGCCATCGACCCGTGGCTGGCCGAGGCCCGCGAGCACGGCTGGGTGCCGGCCGTGATGGGCGCGAGCGAGGAGGCGGGCCAGATCTACGCCCGGCACGGCCTGGACGCCCTGGAGCTGGGCGACGAGGCCATCGTCGAGACCGCCGAGTTCACCCTCGAGGGCCGCGCCATGCGCACCGTCCGGCAGGCCTTCAACCGCGTCAAGCGCGCCGGCTACACCGTCCGCATCCGCCGCCACGCCGACATCCCGGCCGAGGAGATGGCCGAGCTGGTGCGCCGCGCCGACGACTGGCGCGACGGCGCCACCGAGCGCGGCTTCTCCATGGCGCTGGGCCGCCTGGGCGACCCGGGCGACGGCCAGTGCGTGATGCTGGAGTGCAGCGACGGCAACGGCGACCTGCGGGCGCTGCTGTCCTTCGTGCCGTGGGGCCCCAAGGGCCTGTCGCTGGACCTGATGCGCCGTGACCGCGATTCCGAGAACGGTCTGATGGAGTTCATGGTCATCGAACTCCTCGAACGTTCCAAGGAGATCGGCGTCACACAGGTCTCGCTCAACTTCGCGATGTTCCGCTCCGTCTTCGAGCGGGGGTCCAAGCTCGGCGCGGGTCCGGTGCTGCGCCTGTGGCGCTCGCTTCTGAGCTTCTTCTCCCGCTGGTGGCAGATCGAGTCCCTCTACCGGGCCAACGCCAAATACCGCCCGATCTGGGAGCCGCGGTTCATGCTCTTCGAGAAGAGCTCCGACCTTCTGCGGATCGGCATCGCGGCGGGCCGGGCCGAGGGCTTCCTGGAGGCTCCCGGGCTGCCGAAGTGGCTCAACCGCAGACATCTGGAGACCAATCGTTGACGGCTTGGACGACCACCCCACTGCGGCGGTTCGCCCGCCGTGAGTGGGGGCCCCTGCTGAGGACCGTCCGGGACGCCCTCGTCCGCGACCGCTGGCGAGCCGCCCCGATGACCCTCGGGGCGGTCTGCCTCACCTCGGCATTCCAGGTCGTCCAGAACACCCCGTGGGGGTTCCAGCCCGTCCAGGACCTCGGGTCGGTCAAGGCCGCCGACCCGTTCTGGCTGGCCCTGCTGCGGACCCCCCTCTCCCTTTTCGTCCCGGCCCTCGACCTGCCCGTGTGGGGGGCCCTCGCCCAGATCCTGCTGGTCTTCGGGATCGCCGAGGTCTGCATCGGCTGGTGGCGCACGCTGCTGATCGGCTACGTCGCCACCCTCGCCGGGACCACGTACGCGCGGATCGGGCTCTCCCTGGGCCCCGGCCACCCCTTCGGCCTGCCGGTCGCCGACCGGGTCGTCAACGACACCGGCCCGTCGGCGGCGGTCGTCGGCCTCGCCCTCTACCTGTGCTGGCGCTACCGGGCGTACCTGACCGGCGCCCTGGTGATCGCCGTCATGATCGGCGAGGTGCTCGTCAAGGACAACCTGGCCGGCAAGGAGCACCTCGCGGCGATCGCCGCCGTCATGGCGCTGTGCCTGGTGCGCGCCGCCCGCCGCCCGCAGCCCTGCTCCGCCCCGCCGCCGCACCGCCGGCCCCCGGCCGCGCCCGCACCCCCGCGGCCACCGCGCCCCGGCGGCTGACGGGCCGCCGACCGGCCGCCGACCGGTCCGCCCGGACCGCCCGGCCGCCCGCACTGCCCGGCTCCGCCCGGGAAGGCAGGCCGTACCGTATCGGGGTGACGACAGACCTCGGGCCGTTCGCCCGCACCCGGCGGTGGCTGCGGGCCCATCCGCTCGCCTTCGACGCCGTCCTCGCGCTCGGGGCGCTCGTCTCCATGGTCGTCGGCTCGTTCGCCGACCCGCACGGCCCGCACGGGCCCACCTTCGGCACCCGCACCCCCGAGCCGTTCTCGCTGCTGCTCATGGTGCTGGCCGCGGCCGCGCTCGTCTTCCGGCGCCGCCGGCCCCGCGCGGTGCTCGCCGCGACCATCGCCCTGTCCCTGCTGGAGCTGACCACCGGCGAACCCCGCGCGCCCGTCGCCATGTCGACCGTGATCGCCCTGTACACCCTGGCCTCCCGCACCGACCGGCCCACCACCTGGCGGATCGGCCTGCTCACGATGGCCGGGCTGACCGGCGTCGCCATGCTGGCCGGCCCGCTGCCCTGGTACGCGCAGGAGAACATCGGCATCTTCGCCTGGACCGGGATGGCCGCGGCCGCCGGCGACGCCGTCCGCAGCCGGCGCGCGTTCGTCGACGCGATACGGGAGCGGGCCGAACGGGCCGAGCGGACCCGCGAGGAGGAGGCCCGCCGGCGCGTCGCCGAGGAGCGCCTGCGCATCGCCCGCGATCTGCACGACGTGGTCGCCCACCACATCGCCCTGGTCAACGTGCAGGCGGGGGTGGCCGCGCACGTCATGGACAAACGGCCCGACCAGGCCAAGGAGGCCCTCGCCCACGTACGGGACGCCAGCCGCTCGGCACTGAACGAACTGCGCGCCACGGTCGGCCTGCTGCGCCAGTCCGGCGACCCGGAGGCCCCGACCGAGCCGGCGCCGGGGCTGGCCCGGCTCGACGAACTCGTGGACACCTTCCGGCACGCCGGGCTGCCGGTGAAGGTGATGGTGGAGCTGGGCCGGGACCCGGGGCCGCTGCCGGCCGCCGTGGACCTCGCCGCGTACCGCGTCATCCAGGAGGCCCTGACCAACGTACGCAAGCACGCGGGCCCGGGGGCCCGGGCCGAGGTCAGCGTGGTCCGGGTCGGCGCCTCGACCGAGGTCACCGTCCTCGACGACGGCGGCACCGGCGCCGACCCCTCCCCCGCGGCCGCCCCGGGCGGCGGCCACGGCCTCCTCGGCATGCGCGAACGCGCGGGCGCCCTGGGCGGCTCCTGCTTCGCGGGCCCCCGCTACGGCGGCGGGTTCCGGGTACATGTGGTCCTGCCGGCCTGAGCGGTGCGGCTCGACGTCCGGAGCGTACGGCTCGGGCCCGCCATCTCCCCCTCGAGGGGCCGGGGCGGGGCGGTGGCTGCCCACCCGCCTCCCCGGGGTGCGGGGTCGGCGCTCGGCGGGACCCCGGCGGCACGGAGGTGG
>NZ_JBEYXK010000058.1:0-43945 GCF_040645035.1 Streptomyces sp. NPDC046876
GGGCCGCGCACCTGCACGTGTGGTTCTTCGCCCGGCCCGAGGGACAGGCCCAGTTGTACGGGTCGCGGCTGCCCGTCTGGGACGACCTCCTGCCCGAATACCCGGCAGACGTGGCCGACGAGGACGCAACCGCCGTTGCCGACGCCCTGATTGCCTCGTACGGAGGTCGCCGCTCGGACCCCGACGGGCAGACGAGCCCCTCTTGAACGCGATCGCGTTCCCGGGGGGTGCCGGTGCCCGTGATACTGGGTGGATGATCGATCTGCCTACTGCTGCAATGGACTCGTTGTCCGGGCTCGCCTTCGGTGATGCCTTCGGTGACCGCTGGTTCGGCATCCTGCGCCGCGAGGGCTCGGCAGCCCTGGAGGCGCGGATCCTGCCCCAGGAGCCGCTGTGGCAGTGGAGCGACGACACCGCCCAGGCGCTCGTGCTCCTGCGGGAACTCGCCGAGGGCGGCGGAACCGTCGACCAGGACCGCCTCGCCCTGCGGCTCGCCGAGGCCTACGCCGACGACACGCACCGCGGCTACGGAGCCTCCATGCACGACGTACTCCGCCGGATCGGCGCGGGCGAAGCCTGGCGGGAGGTGGTCGCCGGACAGTTCGGCGGCCAGGGCTCCTGGGGCAACGGCGCTGCCATGCGCGTGGCGCCGCTCGGCGCGTGGCTCGCCGAAGACCTCGAGGCCGTCGCCGAGCAGGCCGCCAGGCAGAGCGAGGTCTCCCACCACCACCCGGAAGCCGTCGCCGGGGCGGTGGCGGTCGCCCTGGCTGCTGCGCTGGCCACCCGCAGCCGCGGCGGATCCGCCCCTGCTCGGCCGGACTTCCTGCGGGCCGTCGCCGAACGGCTCCCCGCCGGCGACGTCCGCTCCGGCGTACGGATCGCGGCCCGGATGCCGGAGCACACCTCGGTCCGGCACGCCGCGGAGGTGCTCGGCTCCGGCTACCGGATGTCCGGGCCCGACACCGTCCCCTACGCCCTCTGGTGCGCCGCGAGCCACCTCGACGACCTGCACGAGGGCTTGTGGTCCACCGTCGCCGGGCGCGGCGACATCGACACCACGTGCGCCATCGCGGGCGGCGTCATCGCCGCTCGCACGGGCGTCGCCGCCCTCCCGCCCGCCTGGCACGCAGCCCGCGAGCCGCTGCCCCCGACCGTGTACGGATAGGAACGCGGCGCCCGCGGCTGCGCCAGGGCGGGCCCCAGGGTCAGGCGGTCGCCGCCACGGATGTCAGCCAGGCGTTCCAGTCGCTCTCGTAGTCCAGCGAGGTGAGGAAGGAGCGGGCGGCGGTCCAGTTCCCCGTTCGGTACTGGCCGAGGACGGTGGCGACGTCGGCCGGGTGCTTCTCGACCATGTAACGCGCGGCCAGATAGCCCCAGTTGTAGGTGCGGTTGACGTCGCTGTTGGCGTAGGTCGTGTCGAACAGCGTACGCAGGGAGTACGTGTGCCGGCCGGCCTCAGCCAGCGCATTGGAGTAGGTGACGCCGCGATAGGAGTAGGAGACGTACTCCGCGATGCCCTCGCCCCACCACACGGTGGGGGTGGTCTGTCCGGCGCTGAAGTCCCCGTACAGGTCGAAGCGACCGTCGAGGTAGTGGGTGTACTCGTGGTTGAGGTTCCATATCTGCCAGCCGGGGCTCACATCGGTGCGCTCGTAGCAGATGAACCGCGGCTGGTTGCCCGTCTTGGCGGGGTCTCCCTCCAGGTACATGCCGCCGTTGTTGGTGTCGATGCCGTAGATCCTCCCCGCGTACGCCTTGTAGTCGGCGCTCGAATTGAAGACGTCGACCTCCAGGGTGGTGTTGTAGTCGTTCGCGACCGGTCCCGGGTCCTTGACCACGCCGTGGAAGTAGGCGTCCTGGTTGGCCAGGCTCGCGCAGGTCGCCGTCAGCTGGTCGGCGGTCATCTCCTGGGCGCGGATCCGCAGCGACGGACTACAGGTGTGGACGATCGGCAGGATGCGCGACTCCAGCTTGCCGCCGGTGGTCCCGGTCGCGTCGGGAGCGGCTTTGGCATTGCCGTGGGCGGGGCGTTGGGCGGGGTCCGCGAAAACGTGGTCGGGCTTGGGATCGGCCTGCGAGGCCTGGGCGGGGGAGGCTGCGATGGCGGCGAAGAGCAGGGCGGTGGCGACGGCCATGGCGCGCAAAACTCACTCCTGGGGAGGGGAGTAGGGGTCCCGTTCGCAACGGGCTGCGCTGTAAAATTGCACACGTCACATGGCTTTTCAATGACTTTGACAGGGACACATTGATTCACCTCCGTCGCTCCCGGGCGGCGGGCCCTTGTCGGTGGTCTGGGTTCAGCGCGGAGGGCCGGGTTCGCTCGGACTCTCGCCGGAGATTGCGAGCAGGGCGGCGCGCGCGGCGTCACACAACTCGTCGTCCTCCGGTACGGAACGCCAAGTTCCGTGCGAGACGGGCCGCTCATCGGCGTCGAGAAACGCCTTCAGGACGGGCTCCGCCGGTGCTGCAGGCGCGCCGATCTCCGCCAGGAGCCTCACCGTTTCCGTGACCGCGCGGTAGGCGCCGCCCCGTTCGGCGAACGGCGCGATCGCCCGGATGAGCACGGGAACCACCTCGTCGCCCTCACCGGTGATCCGCCAGAGCGCCTGGCCGACGCAGAACGGCAGCCAGCCCTCCTCGTGCAGGGGGAGGAGTTCCCGCAGCCGCGGAACGTACGGAGCGCCGGCCGGCCCCAGTTCCCCCAGCAACGTGGCGGCGTTCCCCTGGCCGTACGGCTCGCCCAGCTGCGGAAGCAGCAGCGCGAGCGCGGGCTCCCGGTCACCGGTCAGCCGCCCGTACGCGAGCGTCAGGCAGCGCTGTGCGAACGGCTGGCCTTCGGGCGGGGCGTCGAGCAGGGCGCGCAGCCGCTCCTGTGGCACGGCCGCGGCCGCGGCCGGCCCGATCGCGGCGAGGGCGTCCAGCGCCCACACCGCGCTGTCGGTGTCCAGGAGAGCGAGCAGTTCGGGGATCGCGGGGGCTGCTGCCCCGCCCCATGACTCCAGCAGTTGGCAGAGCGCTCGACGCTCCTCCAGGGTGGAGGCGGCGGCGAGGCGGCCCCGCAGCAACGGCAGCAGCACGTCGGCGTGGGCGCCGAGCCCCCCGGCGGTCTCGGTCAGGCTCAGGTCGTACGTCCACCAGCCGTCGGAGTGGACCGAGTGGTACGCGAACCCGAGCCGCTCCCCCGTCAGACGCCGCACCAGCGGCGGTACGCAGCGCGCGTCGCCCAGTCGGGACAGTGCCCAGACGGCGTGGTCCTGGGCGGGCAGGTACGGCTCGCCGTCGTCCGCCACCATGGCCGCCAGCGCGTCCGCCCAGGGGCGGGCGGCGCGCCCGCACATGCCGAGGACCCGGGCGGCGAAGAGCCGGTTGTCGGGCGCGGGGTCGGACAGCAGGCGGGCCACTGCCGGGAGCAGCTCGGGTACGGCGGAGCGTCGGCGGCCGAGCGCGTCGGCGGCCGCTTGCAGGGCGCCCGCGCGCACGGAGTCGTCCGGGTGCGCGAGCAGTCTCCTGGTCGCGTCGGCCCGGATCGCCCGGTCTTCTCCCAGCAGGCGGATCGCCCGGATGACCGTCGCCTTGACCGGGTAGTCGCCCGGCTGCCAGGCTGCCGGTTCGCTGTCGAGCAGCACCTCGAACACGGTCCGCGCGTACGCATCGTCTTCCTGCCCCGGCAGCGCGTGACGCAGGGCCTGGACGGCGCCGAGGCGAGCGGCGGGTTCGGCAGCGTCCATGAGCCGGCGCAGCCAGTCGAGGGCTTCCTCGGGCGGTGCGTCGGCGTAGGGGATCAGCGAGCCGACCGCGTCGATGAGTTGGAGCCCCGGCTCTGTCTCCGGCTCCAAGGCCCACCGCGCCCGCAGCGCCGCGATCACCTCGTCGGCTCGGTGACGGGCTTCGGCGAGAGCTTCCGCGACGGCGGCGCGGTGCGCGGCAGCCGGGTCGTCGAGCAGCGGCAGCAGGTCCGTCACCGCCAGGTCCCAGGCTGCGGGCCAGGTCGGGTGGACGAAGCGGGGCTCCGCCGTGTTCGCCGAAGCGGCCATTGACCCGACGAGCTCGAGGAGTTCGTGGCGGACGGCCGGAGCGATGGCCGGATCGGCGGCGGCCCCGAGCACGTACGGCAGGGCGGCCGGAGCCGAGGAGTAGATACCGCCGCCCTGGTGGTGGACGTAGACGAGCAGGTCGTCTGCTGCATCGGCCGCCTTCTCCGGCTGGTACAGATCCCGCAGCATTGCGGGGACGTCCTCGGCCCCCCCGTAGGCGTGCCGCAGCGCAGCCCAGTCGATGTCGTCGAGGTCCGCGAGAACGTCGCTCATCAGTGGCTCTCCTCGACCTGTTCCGATACCGCGAAGTCGCCGGCGCAGTCCGGGCACGTCGCCCTGCCGAAGAGGTACGTCACTGCGCGTGCGAGCTCCTCGTGTCCCGCCTCCGTCGCCATGCGGTGCAGGCGTGCGGGCAACGCGTCGAGGGCCGCCGGATCGGCGGGCAGGAGCGCCGCCCTGACCGGGTGCGCCGAAAGGTAGTCACCGGCTGCGGCAAAGGTGCCGTGGTCGCCGAAGGCGATGAAGAGCGACGCCTCGCACCTGGGGCAGTCGACCTCGTACTCCCCCTCGAAGAGTCCCTCCAGCCGCCCGGCGCTCCACACGCGTTCGCCCTCGAAGGCCAGAACGCACTGGAGGAGGTACACGAAGGTCGGGCGGTCCTCCGTTGCCGCGTCGAGGAGGTGGCGGGCCACCGGGAGAAGGGCGTTGATCTCTGCCGCGTACCGCGCGCTGTACGCGTCGTCCGCTGCCGAGGCAATGAGGCCGGCCATCAAGACGGCGTCCTGCGGCGCGCCCGGCGCGCGACCTGTCACGATCGCGGCCAGGTACGGGAGGGCGAGGAAGCTGTCCTCGTAAACGGAGCCCTGATGGCACAGGTCGTCCCAAAGATCGCTCCACACCCGCTCGTCCTCCTCACCGCCCAAGCGGGCGAAGGCGGCGGTCAGATCATCGGAAGGACGCACGGTCATGACAACGCATTCTTCCGGACCCGGCTCCCGTACCGAAGGGCGGCCCGCGTCACCAACGCGCCAAGGCCCCCGGCCCGGCATCGGCCGCCGGGACGAAGGCCGAGCGGGCGACCCACCGCCAAGCCGGGCTGGTGCGGACCGGGTACCACGGCGCGGCCGTTGCCCATTCCCACCACGGCCGCGTCGAAGGTGGCCTCGGTGACCGGTGTCCACGAGACGTTGCCGTTGGCCGCCTCCCGGTAGGCGGCGTGGCCGTTGGCACGCCAGTCGGCGTCCGGCCCCAGCAGCTCCGCCAGCCCGCCGGCGATGGCTTCGGCCAGGCGCCGCATCGACCCGTCCACACCCCCGCCCCGGTATGCGAGGGTGCGGACCAGCGTGGCTGCCGTCCAGGGAAGCACCTGGTCCGCAGGAATCCGCCTGGACAGCGCTGCTTCCATCTGGTGTGGAGTGCGAGGGCCGCCGTGCCTGTGATCGCAAGGGCCGCAGGACACGGCGAGCAGCCCCGTAGGGGCCAGGACGTCCCAGCAGAGCCGCCCGTGGCTGCGGCCGTCGTCGGGACCGAGATGGACGATCCGGTCCGCGTACTCGCCCCACTCCCCCAGCCACATGCCGAGGTCGGCATCCGGCCCCAGATCGTATGCCGGGGGTTTCTCGAACGTCAGCTTCACCATTCCCCTTCCGCCAAGGACTTCCCGTAGGAAATGGCTCAGGTCGCCGGCGGCTCGTCCGGCGTCAGAACGTCGAGCGCACGGTCGAGGGCGGCGAGGAGGGAGGCCTGTTCGGCGGGTGCGTAGAGCATCCGCAGCGCGAGCCCGTCGCCGAGCGCGATGACGGCGTCGGCGGTGGCTCCGGCACCGGGGCAGCCGACGCTGTCGAGCCAGGCCGCGAGGACCTCCCTGACGTCGTGGTCGACCTGGCGCCGGATCGCGGCGAGGCGGGGGTGGTGGGCCGCCTGCACGGCGAAGGCGAGCTGTGCGGCGGCTTCGGCTCGGCGGTCCTCGTCCAGCGGGAGCGTGGTGAGGATCAGCTCGCTCAACGCCTGGCGCAGCGGGAGGCCGGGGTCCACGAGCGCCATCCGCTCCTCGACGCGCTCACCGGCGAGTTCGGCGGCGAAGACCAGCATCTCCTCCTTGGAGCGGAAGTACTTCTGCACCGCCCCGGCGGACCGGCCGCTGGCCGCGGCCACGGTGCGCACGCTGATCTGGTCCAGGCCTCGCTCGGCGGCGAGCCGCAGCAGCGCGGCGCCGATCTGCCGGCGCTGCTCGGGCCGACGGTCTGGACTTGGCGGATTGGCTCGCGGAGTGGCGGTACTGGCTCGGCGGACTGGTGCTCATGTCGGCGATCTGGGGCGTGCGCTGCCTGCAGGAGGGCGAGCTGACCTAGGGCCTCGACTGGCTGCGGCCACGGGGGACCAGGGTGGGTGGCGGGGCGGTGACGTGGAGGTAACCGACCGTATAGGCGGAGTCCGCCTCGACTGAAGGGGAGTCGCCCGCCGAGCATGGAACAGCATCACGCCGACCGAGTACGGATCGGAGCGGCCGTCGATGTCGGAGCGGCCCGGCACCTGCTCCGGAGACATGTAGTGCGGGGTGCCGATCAGCCGACCGGTTCGCGTCAGGATCCGGTAATCATCCCGGAACCGCCGGAACCACTCCGGCGGCCGTCAACCCGCAGCCACCACCTGGCCGGCCGTGACCTGGGGAGGGGTGGGCAGCAGTGACGCCAGGCTGTCCCGTACGAATGCGGCCGCCCTCCTGATCGACTCCTCGGCTCCGGCTTGGTCTTCGAACACGCTGGTGGAGACCATCACTCCACCCCCCGCATCAATCCAGTAGTAGGCCACGAATCCGGGGACTTGGCGGAGGAGAGGTACGAACCCCTCGTCCACTCGGCGTCCCGCCTCGGCAGGATCAGTCACCCCTTCATACCGTCGCACCACTGCGTACATGGCTGATCTCCTCATGGATCCCAAGGTCGCCTCGCGCGAAACCACATACCCCTCTGCACGCTTCTCCCCCGCGGGGCGTCCGGAAGGCACTCGAATAGCCGCACCGGTGCGTCGGCAGGGACCGCACCGCCATCTGGTCGATCCCGCTGCGCCGGTCGTCCGGCTGGTGTCAGCCGGTCTCGGTGGCGAAGGGGCCGTTGTCCGCGAACGCGAGCCTCGCGAAGTTCTCGCCGATGCGGCGGTGTCCTTCGGGGCTGGGGTGGATCGCGTCCGGGAGCGGCAACTCGGTGTGGTCGTCCTCTCCGTAGAGGTCGCGTCCGTCGACGTAGTGGAGGTTCGGATCCTCGGAGGCCCGCTGCTTGACGATGCCGGCGAGTACGTCGCGGATGATCGTGAGCGTCAGGCGTCCGGCGGCGGTTTCGGCCGGATCGCCGGTGGCCTTGAAGCGGAGGGTCCCGCTGTCGAGGTCCGGCATGAGAGGGCCGGGGGTGTCTTCGTGGGTCGGGCACAGGATCGGCGACACCAGGAGCAGGGGTGTCGACGGGTGGCCCTCGCGGATGGTGTCGAGGAAGCCGTGGATGGCGGGGGCGAAGGCGCGCAGGCGCATTGCGTCGCTGTTGACGACGTTGATGCCGAGTTTGACGCTGATCAGGTCGGCGGGGGTGTCCCGCATCGCCCGCGCGGTGAACGGGTCCACCAGAGCGCCGGCGCCGAACCCGAGGTTGATCAGTTCCACGCCGCCTGCGGACGCGGCCAGGGCGGGCCAGGTGGCGCTCGGATGAACGGCGTTAGAGCCGTGGCTGATGGAACTGCCGTGGTGCAGCCACACTCGGCGTCCGCTGTCCGGGGCGGGTTCGACGGGAGCGTCGGTGCGCAGGGCGATCACCTCGGTGATCTCCGCGTGCGGGAGCCAGATCTCGATGCTCTTCTCGCCGTCGGGGAGGTCGGTGAAGCGGGCGGTGCCCGCCGGCCCCTCGGTGAACACCGCGGTCTGGGTGAGCATGTCGGTGATCGTGTGGAGGTTCCCGTCGGCCACGGTGGCCTGGGCGGTGAGTCGGCCGTCGACCAGAAGGTCGTACACGCCGTCCGGCGGGGGCGGGAAGCCCTGGTAGACCCGCTTGGTGGGCAGCGCGTCCAGTTCGACGGTGGTGGCGCGGGTGCGGAAGGCCAGCCGGACGCCGGAGGGCTGGGCCTCGGCCACGGCCAGACGGTCGTCGGGGATTTGCCGGCGTGCCCAGGCGGGCAGCCGGTGCGGCAGCAGACCGTGCGCGGTCTGCTCCGCCTCCAGGTGTCCGCGCAGGAAGTCGGCGGTGATGGGGGTGGTGATCCAGTTCTGTTCGGTGCTCATTGGCTTGGCCTTGTTGGTTCTGAGGGGTGGCAGGGGTGGATCGGGTTTCCGGTGGGTGGCGGCGCGCCGCTGATCAGCGGGTGGCCCGATTCCGCAGTGCGGCGTCGAGGGAGTCCAGGGTCCAGGCCCAGGACTCCTGCGAGGCGACGTCCGTGTGACTGAAGCCGCCGGCCGCCTCCAGGCTGACGTAGCCGTGGAAGACGCTGCCCAGCATGCGGACGGCGTGCGTCTGGTCCGGCTCTGCCAGGTCGTAGCCGCGCAGAATCGCCCGTGTCATCTGCGCGTGCCGGACGCCGGCGCTGGCTGCGGCGGTCTGCGGGTCGAGCCGGAAGCGGGCTGCGTCGTACCGGCCGGGGTGCGCTCGGGCGTAGTCCCTGTAGGCGTTCGCGAAGGCAGTCAGGGCGTCTTTGCCCGCACGCCCCGCCACAGCGTGGGCGACCTGGTCGGCGAGTTCCTCCAGTGCGAACAGCGCGATCCGGGTCTTGAGCTCCTGGGAGTTCTTCACGTGCGAGTACAAGCTCGCGACCTTCACGTCGAAGCGCCGGGCGAGCGCCGAAAGGGTCACTTGGTCGAACCCGGCTTCATCGGCGAGTTCCACCCCGGCGAGCGTCAGCCGTTCCGGGGTCAGCCCTGCCCTACCCACAACCATCACCTGCTCTCGAGTCTCCTACAGATATTATGCGTGTACCTAATACCTGTAGGCAATTGTGCGCCCGCGACTCGTCGCGCAGATCGGCTTCCCCGACTGAGTGGGCGGCGGCCGGCCACCGGGTTCGGGCGCACGTCCGGGACCGGTGATCCTCCCCGCGGACCCGTAACCGCTAGACTTGCAGAGTTATGCAATTTACTAGTTCTGGATATGGTGGACGGGGGTCGCGGTGTGGCCGGGTTCGAGGAAGCGGCACTGGAACGGGTCCGCGTGGCGCGGGCTCGTCTCCAGGCTGCACGGGAAGCCGACGATGCCTTCGAGGAGGCACAGGCCGTGGAAGAACTGGAGGACGCATTGCGCGTGGCCCACGATCATGGCGTGGCCGCCGATGCGGGGAACAGCAGGTGAACCAGGCAGTGCCACCGGCCGGCCTGAGGCGCCGGTGAGGGCCAAGCACCCCAGCAGTCGGCAGGCCGTCGAGGTGCGCAGGCACGTCCCCGACGTGGTCGTCCGCTTCATCCTGCCGGAAGGCACGCCGTGACCAGCAAGAACCGGAGGACCGTCCAGCTGTACGAGATCACCTACATCGGCACCGGCCCTGAGCCGGAGGTTCGGACGGTCGAGGCCGGCGAGGTCGCGGCCGTCATCGCGTACGCGGGCGAGCACGGCGTGCAGGTCCTCGTCCGTCCGTGCCGCGGCCCGGTCGGGGAGCCGGGTACCGGGAAGGAAGGCGCATCATGACGGACCACCTGCCCGGGAAGGACACGGCGGCGGAGCACGAGAGATGGAAGGAGAAGGGCGTCGCGCGGCGGGCCTTCTTCTACATCTTCGGCACGCACGTGTTCGCCGGGTTCATCTGGTTGCTGTTCTACCTGGGGCAGCACGCCCGGAAGTGAGACCGGACCCAAGCGGGCCCAGGCCCCCATGCCTGGGGCATGGGTTCGGTTCGGCGTATGAGGAAGCGGCCGTCTTCCGGTGTCAGAAGCGCGTTGAACCCGCACTAACGGAAGACGGCCGCCGCATGGGGGGCAGGCCCGTCAGGGCCGGCACGGTGGGGCACCCGTTCAGGCGTGGCGTCCTGCCTTGAGGTCTGCCAGGAGTTCGATCTGGCCTTCCAGGACGCCGGAGAGGATGCCGCGGGCGACCTTGAGGAGCTCGGCAATCTGGGGGTCGGTGAGGCTGTAGAACACGTTCGATCCCTCCCGGCGGGTGACCACCAGGTTGGCCTTGCGCAGGACAGCCAGCTGCTGGGAGAGGCTGGCGGCTTCCACCCCGACCTCGGGCAGCATTTCGGCGACCGCGTGCTCGCGTACGGACAGGAGTTCCAGGACGCGGATGCGGACCGGGTGTCCCAGCGTTTTGAAGAACTCCGCCTTCAGCTGGTACAGCGGCGTGCTCACCTGAATACCTCTGTCGCGACTGCCCATCTCATCCACCCGGAACCGCTCCTCGTAGGGGCATTCGTTCGCCCCTGTTCACACCTTGCGACCTCCACAATTGCAGATCCCTGCAAGTCGTGTACCCGCCGGGGGCACCTTCGTGACGTTCGGCTTCACAGGGGAAGGGTGATCCAGATGGCCTTGCCGCGCCCGTCCGCGTCCGGCCGCACGACGGCGGTGCCGCCGAGCTCCACGGTGGTTTCCACCACCATGGCCAGGCCGCTGCCCGGGGCGGTGGACAGTGCCCCGAACAGGGCGGGCTGGTAGGGGTGGCGGTCGTGGACGGCGAATGCGAACGCCCCGGCCCCGTGCGCGTAGGTGACCGTGATCGTCGGGGATGTCGCGGCGGCGTGGCGGACGGCGTTGGTGACGAGTTCGGCCAGGATCAGCAGCGCGGGGCCGACGCTCGGGTGGCGTAGGCCGACCCCGCATTCGACCAGGACGAGTTCGGTGGTCTCGCGGGCGATGCGTACGGCGGCTCCCATGGCCGGAACGTCCAGCACGTGCCGGTAGGGCATCGCCTCGGCCTGGATGCTCACCGGCCCGCCCCGTTCGCGGTGCGGGCCAGTCGGAACCCGGACAAGGACTGCGGGCGCAGGCGCAGCAGGGTGTCGTGGGGGCCGTGGGCCCAGCCGGGCAGGGTGCGCCGGTAGTGGGCGGCCTCGTCCGGGTCGGAAATGACCTCGGCCGGGCCCTGGGCGGTGACGGTCCAGCCGGTCCCGGCCGGAGTGCGGATCTCATCGGCCTGGTAGGCCAGGAGCGCACGACCCGGGAGGGTGGCGGCTTGTATGGGGGCTCGGACGATGAGGCTTCCGTACTCCATGACGTGTGCGGCGGGGCGGACGACGGCCACCTCCCGCTGGATGTAGACGAGGCGGCCTTGGTCGGAGCCTTCGAGGAGCCACAGGGCCTCGGTGCCGCAGACCTCGGTCATGCGGCGGTCGGTCATGCGGCGGTCGGCCATGCGGCGGTCGGCGGGGACGGTCATCGTGCGGCCTTCCGGATGCGGTGCGGTCGGTGATGCGGACGGGGCAGCAGTCCCGCCTGCTCCAGATGCTTGCGGGCGCCGGCGATCGCCTCCGGGGTGGTGGCGTACTCGCGGCCCTCCAGGCGCAGGAGCTCCAGGGCGCCGACCGCGTCCAGGGCCTGGCGCTGGCCGGGCCGGATGCCGGAGGTCATCACCGCGATGCCGCGACGGTTCAGCTTCTCGACCGCGTCCTTGAGGACGAGGGCGCCGGTGGCGTCCAGGGTGGTCACGCGCGCCATGCGCAGGATGACCACCTTCACGTCGGCGACCTCGGAGAGTTCGAGCAGGAAGCGGTGGGCGCCGGCGAAGAAGAGGGGGCCGTCGATGCGGTAGGCGACGATGTGCTCGGCCAGCAGCGCGTGCTCCTCCTCGCCGTGCTCGCCGGGCAGGTCCGGCCGGAAGTCGACCTGCTCCATCCGCGCCTGACTCGCCACGGCCTTCAAGGCGAGGGCTCCCGCGACGACGAGACCGATGATCACCGCGTACACGAGGTCGAGGATCAGAGTGGCGGCGGCGGTCAGGACGAGGACAGCACCATCCGAGCGGGTCGCCTTCGCCATCGCGCGCAGCGAGCCGACCTCCACCATGCGAATGGCCGTGGCCAGCAGCACACCGGCCAGGGCGGCCAGGGGGATCTTCGAGACCAGGGGGGCGGCGGCGAACACGATCACCGCGAGGACCACGGCATGGGTGAGCGCGGCCAACCGGGAGGAGGCGCCGGTGCGGACGTTGACCGCGGTACGGGCGATGGCGGCGGTGGCGGGGACGCCGCCGAACAGCGGGGCTGCGAGGTTGGCGATGCCCTGCCCGAACAGCTCCTTGTCCGGGTCGTGCTGCTGTCCCACCGTCATCCCGTCCGCCACGGTCGCCGACAGCAAGGACTCCAGCGCGGCGAGCGCCGCGACCGCGACCGCCGGGGCCAGCAGCGAGCCGAACGCGGAAGCATCGAGGAAGGCCAGCGACGGTGCGGGAAGCCCCGGGGGAAGGTCACCGATCGGGGCCGCCGCGTCCAGGTGGAAGAGCTGCGCGACCGCAGTCGCAGCGATCACCGCGACGATCGAGAACGGGACCGTCGGCTTCCACCGGGCCCCGGCCAGCATCGCCGCCGCGACACCCGCGGAGAGGCCGATCGCCGTCCAGTTCGGGAAGGCCACGAACTCCACGAGCGCCCGCCACGCCACCGGCAGGACCTTCTCCCCCTCCGGCTTCTGCACGCCGAGGGCGTGGGGTATCTGCTGAAGGCCGATCACGCAGGCGATCCCGAGGGTGAAGCCCTCCACCACCGGTGCCGGCACGTACCGCATGTAGTGCCCGGCCCGCAGCAGGGCGAGAGCGATCAGCAACACCCCGGCCATCAGGCCGACGGTGAGGACACCGCCGGGCCCGTACCGGGCGACGATCGGCACCAGCACCACCGTCATCGCACCGGTGGGGCCGGACACCTGAAGGTTCGAACCGCCGAAGAGCGCGGCGAGCGCGCCCGCGACCACGGCCGTGGCCAGCCCCGCCTCCGCGCCCAGCCCGGAGGAGACCCCGAACCCGAGGGCGAGGGGAAGGGCGACGATCGCCACCGTGAGGCCGGCCAGGAGGTTGCGGCGGGGGCTGCGGGCCATGACCGCGTAATCGGCCCGGACGGGCAGGACGGAGCGGACACGGCCGAGCACGGGCGCAAGGGCGGTGTTCACGCTCACGCGGCCGCAACCTCGGACTCGCGCAGTTCCTCCAGCAGCTCGCTCTGCCCGGTCAGGACCTCGGTCAGGATCCGCCGCGCCGCCCCCATCAGCTGCGCGACGTCCCCGCCCGCCAGTTCGTACACCACCGTCGCGCCGTCACGGGCAGCGGTGACGATGCCCGAGCGGCGCAGGACCGCGAGCTGCTGAGACAGGGCGGAAGGCTCGACCTCGATCGCGGCCAGCAGGTCACGCACCCGCATCGGCCCGTCCTGCAGCAGCTCCAGAACCCTTATCCGCACCGGGTGCCCGAGCATCCTGAAGAACTCGGCCTTCGCCTGATACAGCGGAACCGGCACGGTCTCGCACCCTTCTCACCGCCCCGGGCGGGGCAAACGCCTGGTGCTGTGCCCGCGGCTACCTACGGGCACAGCCATCACAGCATCTATGAAATTGCAGATTTTTGCAATTTGCAGATACTGCGACCCGCTGCCGGTCGGGACGGCTGCGGCCGCTTACATGGGGGTGCGATGCGGGGGAAGGCGCCATGGCGCAAGGAGCACCCGGTCGCCTGTCCGCCTGGCGCGATCACGGCGGGTGAGGGGAAGTCGGATGCGGTTCAGATGAGGGCGGAGGGACGCGGGAGGCGGCATGACGCGCAAAGAGGCGCTGGCCGAGTACCGACGGCGCAGGGACTTTGCGAAGACCACGGAGCCGAAGGGTGCCGGCGCGGCCGATGTGCCGAAGGAGGGCGGACGGCCCTCGTTCGTGGTGCAGATCCACGACGCCACAGCCTTGCACTTCGACTTCCGGCTGGAGGCGGACGGCGTGCTGAAGTCCTGGGCGGTCCCCAAAGGGCCGTCGACAGACCCTCACGACAAGCGGCTGGCCATGCCGACTGAGGACCATCCCCTCGAATACCGGGAGTTCGAAGGTGCCATCGCCGAAGGCGAATACGGTGCCGGCACCGTGATCGTCTGGGACGAGGGGACGTACAGCAACCTCTCGGCCCGGCACGGCACGGAGATCCCCTTCGCGAAGGCCCTGGCCGACGGGCACGCCTCGTTCTGGCTCGACGGCCGCAAGTTGGTCGGGGGCTGGTCCCTGACGCGCTTTCGCGGCGGGGAGGGCGGAGAGCGGGAGGCGTGGCTGCTGGTGAAGCACGCCGACGAACACGCCTCCACCCGAGGCACGCCCGACCCGCGCCGGGCCCGCTCGGCTCGGACCGGTCGCACCCTGCGCCAGATCGCTGCAGGGCGGATGTCGTGAGTGCGCCGACGAGCACTTCCGGCCCGTACGGGAGGCCGCGCAGTGGCTCCACGAACTCCTGGGCGAGCTGGAACTGCCCTCGCTGCTGATGGCCACCGGCTCGCCCGGCCTGCACGTCCTGGTCCCGCTGGACCGGTCCGCCGCCTTCGACGACGTGCGCGCCTTCGCCGCCGGTGTCGCCGACGTCCTCACCGGCCGCCACCCGACCGCCTCACCACCACGGCCCGCAAGAAGGACCGCGGGCACCGCGACGCCGACCGGCTCCTCACGGACGACCGGTGGAGCCCCGCTCCCCGACCCCGACGATCAAGGTCTGCGGTCGATCCAACCGCCTCTCCTCACGGGCCGGTTACTCCGACCGGCGTTCTGGAGGTCTGCGCGAAAGCCCCTTGCTTAATGGTCAAGGATCGTTGACCATTGCTCGCATGCCTACGGACGATCTTCCCGAGACGTTTCACGTCACGACGGACGAGCAGCTGCGCGCCGTCTCCAATCTCACGCGCCACCGGATCATGGCCGTGCTCCGCTTCGAGCCGGCGACCATCACGCAGATCGCCGAGCGGGTGGGCCTGGCGAAGGGGAGTTCCAGCTACCACGTACGGCTGCTGGAGCGGGCCGGCCTGGTGAAGGTGGTACGGACGCGGAAGGTCCGGGGGGTCACCGAGCGGTACTACGCCATGGCCGCGCGGTCGCTCGTGCTGCCGGATCCGGGCGAGGGAGGGCCGGACGTGCTGATGCGCCATGCGGTGGCGGACCTGGAGGCGTCGCCGGCGGATGCCGAGCGGCACGTACGCATGGCGCATCTGAGGCTCACCGAGGAGCAGTTCGCGCAGCTGGGCGCACGGCTTGAGGCACTGGCGGACGAGTACCGGGAGCTGTCCGACCCGTCGCTGCCGGACGCGTCGCTCGTCTTCGCACTGTTCCACCCGGCGTCGCGCGCGCAGACCGAGGGGGATGCCAAGTGAGCTCGGGTGTGGGGAAGTTGCCGACCGGGTTCGGACGGCTGTGGACCGCGCAGACGGTGTCCTCGCTCGGCGACGGGGTAACGCATGCCGCGCTGCCGCTGCTCGCGTTGACGTTGACGCGCGATCCGATGGCGCTCGCCGTCGTCTCGGCCGCCGGGACGCTGCCGTGGCTGCTCTTCGGGGTGCTGGGCGGTGCGCTGGTGGACCGCTGGGACCGTCGGCGCACGATGTGGGTCACCGACGCGGCGCGTGCGGTGCTGCTGGCGATACCGGCGGCAGCGGCCGCGCTCGACGTGCTGAGCATTGCGCTGCTCGCGGCCGTCGCCTTCCTGCTCGGCCTCGGCGGACTCTTCTTCGACACGGCCGCCACGGCCTATCTGCCGGATCTGCTCGGCCGCGACCCCGCACTTCTGGAGCGAGCCAACTCCCGCCTGCGCGGGGCGCAGACCGCCATGTCGGGCTTCGCGGGGCCGCCTGCGGGCAGTGCGCTGCTCGCGCTCGGACGGGCGGTCCCGCTGCTCGCCGACGCGGTGTCGTTCATGCTCTCCGCACTGCTCGTACGGTCGCTTCCTGCCATGCCCCGGCCGGCGCCGGAGGTCCGCGAGTCGCTGCTGCGGCAGGCTCGGGCCGGGGCCTCGTACGTCTTCCGGGACCGGCTGCTGCTCGGGCTAGCGCTCCGCCCGGCGGTCGGGAACATCGCCTTCCTCGCCGTGGAGACCGTCCTCGCCCTCTTCGCGCACGACCGCCTCGGCATCGACACCTACGGCTTCGGCCTGCTCCTCACGGCGGAGGCCACCGGCGGCCTGCTCGGTGCAGGCATCGCCTCCTTCCTCGGCCGGCGACTCGGCACCGGCACCGCGCTGACCTGCACGGCTGCTGTCGAAGGGCTGGCCATCCTCGGCCTCGCCGCTGCCCCGAACCCGTACGCGGCCGGGCTGGCGCTCGCCGTCTGCGGGGCCGGCATGGGCGCCACGATGGTGCTCGGGCCCTCCCTCCGGCAGGCGATCGTCCCGGCCCACCTCATGGGCCGCGTCGCCTCCACCTCCCGCATGCTGGCCATGTGCGCCGCCCCGTTCGGAGCCTTCCTCGGCGGCTGGCTGGCCACCGCCTACGACATCCGCACCCCGCTCTACGCCGCCGCCGTCCTCCTCCTGGCGATGACGGCCGTCACGGCATCCATGACCAACAACCGCCGGGTCGAAGCGGCGCTGCGCGCCGCCGCCCCGGTCAGCGGTCCAGATCACCCGGTATCCAAGGACCTCGCCCAGGAGAGTGCGCCCGACTTGTCGTGACGCCTGCCGCCAAGGCGTCACCACACATCGGATGCCACGTTCCCGGCGGGGCGCGACGAGTGGCGCCCGTGCGCTACGGCGTGCTCGGCGTGGCCCGCGATCCGGTCGGTGTCGGCGGGGAGGCCGGCCCCGCCGAGGGCGTCGGCGCACAGGAGGAGGGCCGCGGTGGCCCAGTAAGGCCACACCAGGGAGGGAATCCTGACCTCGGACCCGTCGTGCGCGATCTTGATCAGCCGTACTCGGCCAGGGCAGCGGCGGCGAAGCCCGCCCGCCCGGATCACGAAGCGCTGGCGGCAGGAGCCTCAGGTCCCCGTCGTGGCCGAACAACAGCCGCAATGCTCCTCGTCGTACACCCCTCACGCCGAACCGTCACCCTTTGGCGGCGGTCTCCCGGATTAGCGGCTCGAACTCCCGCCGTACGTAGGCGTCGAACGGCTTCGTCAGCGCGCCGTCGATCACCCGTCGCACCCGGTGCCTTGCCGCGAACTCCTTGAGCGCTGCGCGGGAATCCGGCTCCACACCTCCGCCAATGATCAGCACCCCGAACTCCTCGGTCTCCAACAGCTTTCGGGCCTCGTCGTCGGTGCTCACCCCCTCCGCGTCAAAGCCGTCCGCGCGCAGCGTGGCCAGTACCTCCGTCACCCTGGCGGGCGTTCTTCCCAGCACCAGCGTCCTCATGACCGTTCCTTTCCGGTACGTCGACATCGGCAGCCCCGAACCTAGAAGCTCAACCGGACTTGAGGTCAACACCCCCACGCTTCACTTCAGGTGCCGGGTGAGGAACCGGGTCGCCGCGTCCCCCGCGACCTGCGGGGCGCCAGTGCGCACGGTCCAACGCCTGGTGTGCTTTTCGAGGTCACAGGTGCAGGGTGATCAGGGCGGTGTCGTCGGTTGCGCCCGCGGGCGGGATCAGGTCGGCCAGGAGGGCGTCGGAGAGGGTTTCGGGGTCGGCGGTGCGGTGGCGGGCCAGGGCGCGGGCGAGCCGGGCGAGGCCGGTGTCGATGTCCTCACGGCGGCGTTCGATGAGCCCGTCGGTGTAGAGGACCAGGACACAGCCCTCGGTGAAGGCGGTGTGGGCCTCGGGGCGGGGGACGTGGTCCGGGCGGGCGCCGAGCGGTGGGTCGGTGGCCTGGTCCAGGAAGGTGACGGTGCCGTCGGGGTGGCAGAGGGCGGGCGGGGGGTGGCCGGCGCTGCTGTAGGTGAGGGTGCGGCTGTTCCAGTCGATGAAGACGGAGGCGGCGGTGGTGGATTCGGCGCCGTCGACGGAGCGCGCGTACAGTCCGAGGACTTCGAGGGCGCGTGCGGGGCCGGCGGCGACGTGGGAGGCGGCGGACAGGGCGCTGCGGAGCTGGCCCATGACGCCGGCCGCGTGCAGTCCGTGGCCGACGACGTCGCCGACGGCGACGGCCGTGCGGCCTGACTCGGGCATGTCGACGAGGTCGTACCAGTCGCCGCATACGTTCAGGGCGCCCATCGCGGGCTGGTAGCGGACGGCGGCGCGGTGGTGGCCGAGGGGGCGGGGCGCGGGCAGCATCGCCTGTTGGAGGTGGAGGGCGACCTCGCGTTCGCGGGCGTGTGCCTGGCGCAGCCGTTCGTTGAGTTCCTGTAGTTCCCGGGCGCGGGTGTAGAGCTCGGCTTCGAGGACCTGGGTGCGGTCGCTGCCGCGGCGGGTTCCGCGGGCCTTGATGAGTTCGGTGACCTCCTCGACGCGGTGCAGCAGCAGGGCCACGGTGCCGTCGGGGGCGAAGACGGGGACGTTGACCGGGCTCCAGTACCGCTCCTGCCATACCCCGGGGTGGTCGGCGTCCTCCACGTCGTAGCGCTGCAGGGCCATGGTGTCGCGCTCGCCGGTGGTGGCGACGCGCCGAAGAGAGGCGTACAGGTTGCGCATGCCGTTCGCTGCGGGGTCGTTGGGGTTGTCCGGGAAGACGTCGAAGATGTAGCGGCCGATGATCTGGCCGCGGGTGCGCCCGGCCAGTGCCAGGAACGCCTCGTTGACGTCCGCGTACACCAGGTCGGGGGTCAGGAGCGCGATCCCGGCGGGAAGGGCCCGGAACACGGTCTGATAGTCGATGACGGGTTCATTCACCATTCCACCTGCCGCCTGCCGCCTGCCGCCTGCACGGCCAACCGGTCGGGTCTTGTGGCTCCCACGATGCCAGTCGTCCGTGGCCACCGGCCGGGTGATGTCCGCGACCCGCGCGGGCGTGTGCAGCAGCAGCACCCGAATGCGCGGACCAGGATGCACGGGTCGAACCCCTCACCTACATGGCCGGGAGTCTCCGTGCTCGAACGCAAGAAGATCAAGGGCCGCACCCAGATCACCTTCATCCTGCCCGACGGCACCCCCGACGGGCCGGTCAGCGTCGTCGGCGACTTCAACCACTGGAACCCCGCCGCCCACCCCCTCACCCCCCGCGGCGACGGCACCCGCGCCGCCAGCGTCAGCCTTCCCGCCCACAGCACCCACCACTTCCGCTACCTCGCCGCCGGCGACTACTGGTTCAACGACGATGCCGCCGACGGGCACGACGGCACCAACAGCCACCTCCACACCTGATCCCCCACGGCCATGCCCGATCCGCAGGCACAGGGACCGCCCCCACCAGGAGCGCGGCCCCTGCCCCCGCACCACACGCAGCGCGGGGGCCGCGGTCTCCTCGGCCGGTTGCGGGCCGTTCCCGGGATCCGCGCGGTGTCCTCCTACCGGCGGGAGTGGCTGGTCAAGGACCTGGTCGCGGGTGTCGTCCTGACGACGTTGCTGGTGCCGCAAGGCATGGCGTACGCGGAGTTGGCGGGCCTGCCCGCCATCACCGGCCTGTACACGACGATCCTCTGTCTGCTCGGTTACGCGGTGTGCGGGCCCTCCCGGATCCTGGTGTTGGGCCCCGACTCCTCGCTGGGGCCGATGATCGCCGCCACCGTGCTGCCGCTGGCGGCGGGCGGCGGGGATCCCACCCGGGCCGTGGCACTGGCGTCGGTGCTCGCGCTCATGGTGGCGGCGATCATGATCCTGGCATCGGTGGCGAAGCTGGGCTTCATCGCCGATCTGATCTCCAAGCCGACCATGATCGGCTACATGAACGGGCTGGCCCTGACGATTCTGATCGGCCAGCTGCCCAAACTGCTCGGCTTCGAAGTCGAGGCGGACAACCTGATCGGCGAGTTCGTGGGTGTCGTACGGGCCCTGGCCGGCGGGGCGGCGGTACCGGCCGCCGCCGCGGTCGGTGTCGGCGGGATCGTCGTCGTGCTGGGGGTGCAGCGCTTCCTGCCCAAGGTGCCCGCGGTGCTGGTGATGGTGGTCCTGGCGGTCGGCGCGGCCGCCGTCCTCGACCTCGGCGCGCACGGAGTGGAGCTGGTCGGGGAGCTGCCCGGAGGCTTCCCGCCGTTCACGATCCCCGAAGTGCGGCTCGGAGACCTGGCGTTGCTCTTCGGCGGTGCGGTGGGCATCGCGCTGGTCTCCCTGGCGGACACGATCTCCAACGCGTCGGCCTTCGCCGCCCGCACCGGGCAGGAGGTCCGCGGCAACCAGGAGATGGCGGGCATCGGGGTGGCCAACCTGGCGGCGGGTCTCTTCCAGGGCTTCCCCGTCAGTACGAGCGGATCCCGCACGGCGGTGGCGGAGCGCGCGGGGGCCCGCAGCCAGCTCACCGGGGTCGTCGGGGCGGCGCTGATCGTCCTCATGCTCGTGCTCGCTCCGGGCCTGTTCCGCAATCTGCCCCAGCCGGCCCTCGCCGCCGTGGTCATCACCGCCTCGCTGTCCCTGGCCGACGTCCCCGGGGCCGTACGCCTGTGGCGGCAGAGCCGGACGGACTTCCTGTTGTGCTGTGTGGCCTTCGTCGGCGTGGCCCTGCTCGGCGTGCTGCCCGGGATCGCCATCGCCGTGGGCCTGTCCGTGCTCAACGTCTTCCGGCGCGCCTGGTGGCCGTACCACACCGTGCTGGGGCGGGTGGGGGGCCTGGAGGGCTATCACGACGTCCGCTCCTACCCGGAGGCCGCGCGGCTTCCGGGCCTGGTGATCTACCGGTTCGACGCCCCGCTCTTCTTCGCCAACGCCAGGACGTTCCGCGACGAGATCAGGCGGCTGGCCGACTCGGACCCGCGGCCGGAGTGGATCGTGGTCGCGGCGGAGCCCATGACGGATGTGGACACCACCGCCGCCGACGTCCTGGAGGAGCTCGACGAGAAGCTCAACGCGGACCGCGTCCACCTCGTGTTCGCCGAGCTCAAGGACCCCGTACGGCGGAAGATCGAGCGGTACGAGCTCACCCGCACCATCGACCCCCGGCACTTCTTCCCCACCGTGGAGGCCGCCGTCGCCGCCTACCGCCTGCGCACCGGAGCGGAGTGGGAGCCGCCGACCGACACCGAGTGACCACGGCATGAGGACCGCGGGGAACCGGTGGTACGGCGGGCGGGTGAACGGAAGCGCCTCGCCGGGGGTGGTGTGCCGCGGCCGGTGGGTACGGCTGCGACGATCGAACCGCGGAGAGGGGCTGAAGGCATGACGACTGACGCCGCGCAGGGACAGACACCGGCCCCGGACGACCTGCGGGCGGCTGCCAAGGGCTGGCAGGGGATCCAACTGGCCGTTCTCGGCTTCATCGGCCTGTGCGGGGTGCTCAAGGGCAGCGGACCGACCGGCGTCCCGCGCGGCATTCAGGTGGTGGCCGGGCTGCTGGCGCTGAGTGCCCTGGCCGTTGCCTGCTGCGCCATCTTCCTCGTCGGCCACGCCGCCTGGCCCCTCTACCGGACCGGGGCTCGCGCGGCTGACCCGCGCCGCATCGGTCGTAGCCTGCGCAGGGGCATCGTCCTCACCTTCACGGCCGTGGCGCTGATCACCCTGTCGGCGTCCGCTGCCTGGTGGCCCGCGCAGGCCGCCAGCCCTCCGGCACGGAGCCTCGTCCGCGTGGACACCGAGGCGGAGACGGTCTGCGGGCCGCTGAGCAAGAGCGACTACGGGTACGTGGCCCTCCGGGCGGACGACCGCACCGTCAGGGTGGCGCTCAGTGAGATCAGGGCCTTGCAGCCCGTGCCGTCCTGTGGTTGACACGGAGGCTCCGGGCCGAACCCTGCGCTGTGGGAAGTGACTGTCCAGTAGCCGGAGCTCTCCCCCTGGTCGCAGCGGTGCGCCCTACGCCGAGACCAGCGCGCGCTGGTCCGAGGCAGTCATTGCCCGCTGCGGATCTTGTCGAGCTCCTTCTCGAAGGCTTTCGTCTCCGCGATCAGCCGGTCGTGTGCGTTCCCCTGCGTCTTGTCACCCTCGTCCTTGAACGCCCTGCTGAAGTGCGGCTTCAGTTGGGTCCACCAGCCGTAGTCCAGCATCGCCCATGCCTGCGGGCACAACGGGGCGCGGGTTTTGGGCAAGTAACCGGCGTCGACCAAGGGTTCGCGGTACTTGTTCCGGTCGCTCCCTTCGAGGTGGCAAAGGAAGTTGAAGACCCGTTGCTGGGTGACCGGGTGGTCGCTCGAGAACCCCTCCAGCGTCAGCTTGCCCTCCCTGCGGGCGAGCTCGTCGAAGAGGAGGGCGGCTGCCAGCGACGGTCCCGGGCCGACCTCGTTGACGGTGTGGAACGACGCGAACCCGTCGGCGGCGTCCTCTTCGAGGCCGAGGTTGGGAAGGGCCAGCTGACGCTGCAGGGCGTGGCCCATTTCGTGGCCGAGGATGAACTGGGTCGACAGGGCCGTCAGATCGTCGACGTTGTACTGGGCCTCGGGAAACAGGGCGGGGCGCTTGACCGTCTTGACCACGTTGCCGAGGGCGCCCTTGAGCTGGACCAGGAACGCCGGGGGCACATAGATCGTCCTGCCGTCGGGCTGTGTGACCGCATCCGTAACCCCCGGCGGGACCTTGTCCGTGACCTTCACGGTCAGGTCATGGGGAAGGACCACCGTCTTGTTCACCCAGTCGGCGGTCTGTTCGAGGACGCGAGACTTCCGGATCGCGGCCACCGCCTGCCGGTGCTCCGGACTCATCGCCGCGTCGTCCTCGTAGACGACCGTCACCTGGCCGTTCGCGGCAGCCGCGTTGCCGTTGCCGCCACAGGAGACGATCGCGAGGCCGGTGACGAGCAGCGCCCCCGCCAGAGCGGTCCTCAACCCGGCCGGGTGTCTGCTGCTGCTCAGCACTCTGGTCAGCTCTTTTCTTCGATCAAAGGGATCGGGAGCCACATAGCGGCGCCGGAGGCAGGACTCGAAGCGGACACGCGGATTATGGTCGACCGGCCCCCGGTCCACAATGATCTGTTTGCGGCGATTTGCGTTCTGTCGATGGGTCCGTCGGGTCCGCCGTCGGTCGGTCAGTCTTCGAGGTGCAACCCGAGCCATTCGGCGATGCCGTCGACGCCGGCGTCGGTGAGGTGGACCACGCGCGGGCTCACCCCGTAGCGGAGCCAGTCGAGTCGGAAAAGCCGTGCGGTGATGGCCGCGCCCACTCCCCCGGCCAGGTGGTGTTGCTGTTCGCTCCAGTCCACGCAGTACCGGACGAGCGGTCGGCGCCCGGGCAGGGCGGCGACGTCGACGCCGAAGCGGCCCAGCGCTTCGCGGCCGGCCGCTGTGAGCCGGTAGTCGCGGTCGCGTCCGTAGCCGGAAGCCCGGTCGCGCACCGCCTCCTCCTGGCGGTGGATGCCGTCGTGTCCGGTGAGGATGCCGCGGTCGAGCAGTGCGCCCATCAACGCAACACCGAGCCGGCCCGCCAGGTGGTCGTAGCACGTACGGGACCGGCGCAGCGCGTTCGCGTGGCCGCTCTCGCGCAGGGTCGTGATGGGGAGCGGGGGCGCGATCACGGCGAGGGCTTCCAGCGCCAGGCTGACCTCGGGCCCGGCCAGTCGGTGGTACCGGCTGCGCCCGACGCTTTCCACCGTGATCAGACCGGCCTCGACCAGCTTGGCCAGGTGGACGCTTGCCGTCGGAGCGCCCACTCCCGCCTCCGCGGCGAGCATCGTGGCCGACAGGGCGCGGCCGTCGCCGAGCGCCTTCAGGATGCGTGCGCGGGAGGGGTCGGCGATCAGGGCGGCGGCGCGGGCGATGTCGGGCTGATGGTTCAGCCGGTCGGCGTGGGGCTTGCCCGCGAGGGGTGCGGGCATCGGCGTCGGCATGGGCTCCATGCTATGTGCGCCATGCTTCGCCGGCCGACGAAGTGTTCGGCGTCGAGACTGACGGCATGGGTTCCACCGACTTCTCCGCCACACCCGTCTCCGGTGCATCGGACCTTCTGGTCCGGCCGGGCGATGAGGCAGTCCCTGCGAAGCGGCCGGGGTTGCCGCTGCCGCCGCTCATCGCGCTGAGTCTCGGCTACTTCCTCGTCATGCTCGACGTCACCGTCGTCAACGTGGCGGCGCCGAGCATCCAGAGCTCGCTCGGTGCCGGACCGTCCGGCCTGCAATGGGTCGTCGACGGATACAGCACCTTCTTCGCGGGGCTGCTGCTCCTGGGGGGCGGGCTCGGCGACCGCTTCGGGCACCGGCCCCTGTATCTCCTCGGACTGGCCGTGTTCACCGCGGCCTCGGCCGGCTGCGCCCTGGCTCCGGTGGCCGGCGTGCTGATCGGTGGCCGGCTCGCGCAGGGGGCCGGGGCGGCCTTCCTCGTCCCGGCCTCCTTCGCGCTGCTGCAGGCGGCGTATCCGGATCGCGCCCAACGCGCCCGGGCAGTGGGCATCTGGGGGCTGATCTCGGCCGTGGCGTTCGGCGCCGGGCCGGCGGTCGGCGGCCTGCTCGTGTCCGGTCTGGACTGGAGGTGGGTGTTCTGGGTGAACCTGCCCGTGGCGGCGCTCGCCGCGGTGATGACGCTGCGCCACGTACGGGTGGCGGCCGCCCGAAAGCAGCAGGCAGGCCGGATGGACCCGGCGGGCCAGGTGCTCGGCGTGCTGGGGCTCGTCGGGGTGGCCGGCGCGCTCAACGAGGCGGGTTCGGCCGGCTGGACGTCGCCCCGGGTGGTCGCCGCCTTCGCGGTGGGAGTGGTGGCGCTGGGCGCCTTCGTCGCGGTGGAACGGCACTTGGAGAAGGGGCTCGCCGTACGGCCGTCGCACGGCGGGTGCAGGAAGCCGTTGCTGCCGCTTTCCTTGGTCCGCGACCGCCGGCTCGCCACTACGAACGCCGTCGGCCTGCTGCTCAGCCTCGGGTATTACGGGATGCTGTTCGTCGCCACGCTGTACTTCCAGCAGGAGCGCGGCTTCAGCGCGCTGGAGACCGGACTGGCCCTGCTGCCCTCCGTCTGCATGGGTTTCCTCGCGGCGCCGCTGTCGAGCCGCATCACGGCCCGGACCGGGCCGTACGTCCCGATGGCCGGAGCGCTGCTGCTGGGTGTGGCCGGCTTCCTGGGCTGGCTCGCCGCCGGGCCGCAGACCCCGTACGCCGTACTGCTCTTCGCCCTCATGGCGACGGGCCTGGCGACGCCGGTGACCGTGGTGGCGGCAACCGTGGCGATCATGGATGCCGCTCCTGCGGAGGGCGCGGGCGTGGCCTCGGCCGTGTTCAACGTGTCGCGCCAGGCCGGCAACGCGATCGGCGTGGCCCTGTTCGGCACGCTCGTCGGCGACACGGGCCGGCTCCCCGGGCTCCACGTCTCCGCCCTCATCGCGGCGGGCGCCTTCCTGCTCGGGTCCGCTCTCGCCGGCGTCATGGTGCGGCGGGTGGGCAGGGGTGGGGCAGCACGGTGATCCCGCACCCCCGCGGGAGGCTCCCACTGCCGCCCCCGGACGCCAACCGCGTCAGCGTCCGGGGCGACTTCCTGTCCGGCCCTCGTCTTCGCGCCGCACGAGCTGCCGAGCAGCGTGATCGGCCGGACAGGCCCCCAAAGGGTCAAGCGGGGCGCGGGATGTACGCCAGGCCGTGCGCGCCGGGTTCGCCGAGCTTGGCGATGTCCAGCTGGGCCAGGCGCTCCAGCGTTTCCAGGTCGACGATGTCGACGGTGGAGGAGACGACGCAGGACACGTAGCCGAGTCGGCCGTCCGGAGAGGAGGTGATGGTCAGCGGGAAGAGGCCGACCTCGACCTCACCCAGCTGCTTGCGGGTGTCGGCGCTGAACACGGTGAGCCGGCCCGGTGCGTGGCGTCCGAGTTGCGCCCCCGGCTCAGCCGTCATGCGCAACTCGCCCGCGAGCAGCTTGCCCGTCGACGTCAGGTGCACCGGCAGGATGACGTTCTCCGTCGGCAGGGTGTCGACGACGGACGCCGTCCGGGAGTCGATGACGCGCAGACCGGTGGCCGGCCGGCCCTCGGCGCCGGCGGAGAAGTTGCCGTACGGCGCCGCGACGAAGGCGTGCGTGCCGTCGGCGGAGACGGCGAGTCCCTCACTGCCCGGGACCTCGACCTTCGCCGTGAGGATGCCCCGTTCGAGGTCCACGACGGACACGAACGGCGCTTCCTTGTTGGTGGCGTAACCCGTGCGCCCCGCCGGATCGATCGCGAACCAGTGCGGGCCGGGCGCGTCCGTGTCGATCCTGCCCAGGGGCCGGCGGGTCCCCGTGTCGATCACCACGACACCGCCGGGCCGGTCCTGTGCGCCTTCCACGCTGACGTAGAGCCGCCCGCGCGCCGTGTCCAACGCCAGCCCGTGCGGCCCGTGTTCCGGGGCGAGGTCGACGACCTCGACGATGCGGCGGCTGTCGGGATCGATGACGGCCAGCTCGGTGCGCCGGCCGCCGTTCGCGTGGTAGTAGCCCGAGTGGTACGTCAGCGTGCACCACAGCAGTCGCTGCGTCGGGTCGTAGCACAGCTCGTGCGGCTCGGCGGGGACCTGCACGTCGCCGAGGTGCCGGTCGGAGGCGGCGTCGAAGAACGAGACCGTGGGTCCGCTCTGACTGACGACGGCGAGTACGTCGCCTTCTCGACCTGTACGGGGGGACTGCTGCACAGCGGCTCCTTCAACGGGTGAAGCGGGAATGCCGCGCGTCTTCTTCGCGGGCGTCTCCACTCTCCGATGCCGGCGGGTGCGGCAGCAATGCAAAGATTGGCACTCAATCATTGCCGCAAGCGTAAGAATGCAGTTCAGGAGAGTCACATCAATGGATCTCAACCTGCTCCGCGTCCTGGACGCCCTGCTCCAGGAGAACAGCGTGACCCGCGCCGCGGAGCGCCTGGGCACCTCGCCCGCAGCGGTCAGCCGCACCCTGGCCCGGCTGCGCCGTACCGTCGGCGACCCCCTGCTGGTCCGGGCCGGCCAGGGCCTGGTCCCGACCCCGCGCGCCGTGGAACTCCGCGACGAGGTCGGCGCGTTGCTGCGCAGCTGCGACAACGTGCTGCGGCCGGGCGCCGGGTTCGACGCCGCTCATCTGCAGCGCACCTTCACGGTGCAGGCCACCGACCTGCTCCTCGTGGGCGTGGCCGGGAGCCTGACCGAGCGGATCCAAGCGGAGGCCCCGCAGGTGGACGTCGTCTTCCTGCCGGAGGCGCTGGAGGGCGGTCCGGGGCTGCGGCAGGGCTGGGTGGACGTCGAACTGGGCGTCCTCGGCCACTTGGACCCGGAGATCCGGACCCGGCCGCTCACCCGGATGCCGCTGGTCGGCATCGCCCGCAGCGGGCATCCCCTCTTCGACGGGCCGATCGACGCCCGTCGTTTCGCCGCGGCCGACCACATCGGCATCTCCCGGCTCGGCAAGCGCCTCGGGCCCATCGACAGCGCCCTCGCGGAACTCGGACTGCGCCGCCGGACCGCGGTCGTCGTACCCAGCCACACGAGCGCGATGATGCTCGCCCGGGACACCGACCTCGTCGCGCTCAGCCTGGCCGACTGGCTCCCCGACACCGTCTCGGCCATGGGACTGCGGACGTTCCCCGTCCCGCTAGAGCTGGAACCCCTGGAGCTCGGGATGGCCTGGCACCCCCGCAACTCGGCGGATCCCGGGCACCGCTGGTTCCGCGACCACCTTGCGGCCGCGGTCCTGGCCCCGGCCGGGCCGGGGCCGGCAGCCGCTCGTGCTCTCGGCTGACCGCGCCCTGCCCGACCGGTGGCCGGCTCCCCTTACGCCGCCGTGTGCGGCACCCAGACGGCGGCGTGGAAGGGGCCGTTCGCGTTGGTCGGGTCGGCGGGCGGAAGCGCTGCCCTGCCTGCGACGACGCCGTTGCGGTTGGCCTGCGTCGCGGAGGAGTTGCGGCCGCCGAGGGAGGCCAGGTAGGTGAAGTCGCCGTTGTCGGCGCGGGCGACGAAGGCGAAGGAGTTGGGGGCGAAGTTGCTGCCGACCACCACGTTGCCGGTGATCTGCTTGACCTCGGTGACGCCGCGCCCGGAGCCGATCACGGCACTCGTGTGCGTCGTCAGGTCGAACGAGCTGGCCAGCAGGCCGTCGCCGCCGACCACCGTGTTCCCGCTGATCAGCTGCGCGGTCAGGAAGTGGGCTCCCAGGTCCGTGCGGGTGCCGGTGCGCAGGTCGTAGGCGTATCCGGTGAGGCGGTTGTCGGCCGTTCGGGACTGGCCGACCACGGTTGAACCGCTGATGTCGTTGGCGGTGCTGGAGCTTCCGCCGAGGGTGCCGAGGTCGGTCATCGTCCGGGTGCGCAGGTTGTACGCGAACCCGTGCGTCGTGGCGGCAGGCGTGTCCGGCAGGGAGGAGCTGCCCACGACGGTCGCACCGCTGACGGCCGCCGCGGCGCTGCGGCCCGACGGGCCTGCGAGGCTGCCGAGATCGGTCATGGTGCGGGTGCGCAGGCTGTACGCGAACGCGTGGGTGACCGTGTCGCCGGACAGCGAGGACGTCCCCACGACGGTGTCACCGCCGATGCCGGTGATCTTGGTGCTGCTGCCGCCGAGAGTGCCGATGTCGACGAGGCGGCGGGTCCGGAGGTTGTAGGCGAATCCATGAGCGGGGCCGTCGGTGGAGAGGTGGGACTCCCCGACGACGTAGTCCCCCTCCACGTCGGTCGCCCGGCTGGAGCCCCCCAACGTGCCGAGGTCGGTCATGGTGTGCCTGCGCAGGTCGTACGCGAAGGCGTGTTCGGCGGCGTCGCCGCTCGTCAGCGAGCTCCCGACGACGGTGTTGCCGTCGATGGCGGTCGCCTCGCTGCGGGTACCGCCCAGGGTGCCGAGGTCCTGCACGGTGTACTGCACGGACCCGGCCGCCGACTCGGCCGACGGCGTGTCGGCCCCGTACGCCGGACCGGCGCCGACGGCGAGCAGGCCCGCGCCCGCCAGAATCCAGACACGTAAACGTATGTGCATGATCCCCCCTGAAACGATCGGTCGAAACGAGCGCGGTTCGGCAGGCAGAGCCCTGTGCCGTCCCCCGGAACGGGCCCACCTGATGCTGCACAGCCCTCACTTGTACATCAGTGCGGAACGGTCAGACAGTGGGCGGTCGGCCACCTGCCGGGTGCGCACCCGGCCGGCCGTCCACGGTGCCGGAGGACCCCAGACGAGCGCCACGGCCGGCCGGGCACACCCATGCTCCCGAGCCGGCCCCCGCACCACCGGGTCAGCAACGGAACGGATCGTTTCGCCCTCACCCGAACGGAACAACGACGACCGAAGGTGCGGTGTGCGCAGGTCTTTCTCAGGTCGAGCGCCCCGAGGCCGGGTCGCGGCGGGAGCGGCGGGTGTACGGCCGGCTCCGCTGGAGGAGGCGGTGGGCGGCGGCGCCCAGGGCGGCCCCGACGAGTGGCGCCGCCAGGTAGATCCACAGGGCGGCGGTGGATCCGGACACCAGTGCCGGACCGAACTGGCGGGCAGGGTTCGCGGCGCCGCCGCTGTAGGGGCCCAGAAGGGCCACGATCGCCCAGACGAGCATCCCGAGGGCACAGGGCAGCCACCGGTCGTGGACCGGGTGCGCGAGGAAGAACCCGATCAGCAGGGTGACCACGAGCAGGCTGCCGCCTTCGGCGGCGAAGACGGCCCAGCCGTTCCACGACGGCGCCGCGGCCACCGCCGCGTAGTTGACCCGGGCAACCGCCGGCCCCCAGGCCAGGCGGGCCAGGGCCGTCCCGGCGACCGACCCGCCCAGCTGGGCGGCGGCGTACACCGCCACGCCCCGGCCGGGGAAGGCCCTCAGCAGCCACAGCGCGAACGTGACCGCGGGATTCATGTGCGCTCCCGAACGCCGTCCCCACGGGGAGCGGATCAGTCCGAAGACGAGGGCCCCGGCCACGGCACCCACCAGGGTCAGACCCAGGTTGAGGTGGGCGGTCGCAAGGGGGGAGGTGGGGTCGAGCACCCAGCGTACGGCCGTGACCACGCTGAACATCAGCGTCGCGGTCAGGGCGAACTCGTACAGGGGGTGGCCGCGGAATTCGGCCGGGGCGGCCTGCACCGGCGCGGGACCCGGGCCCGTATCCAAGTCCGCGTCCGTGTTCGTATCCACGTTCGTTTCCACGTTCGTGTCCGCGTTTGTGTCCGCGTTCGTGTCCGTTACGGGTTCACCGGCCGGCCCGTCACCCGTCTCGCCTGGGCCCATGCTTCCTCCCGCCAATCGGCTCGTCTTGCGCGCGCAGGTCTGCGCATGCTGCGCGTCGAGGAAGCGTGCGCCATTCCCCGCCCGGAAGTACGCGCACACGCCGGGCGGCGACGCCCGACCGGACGTATCCGCGGTTGTTCGAACTGGGCATGCCGTCGGGCCAGTCGGTCGACGGATGAATGCCTATCAGCACGCCCGCACCCCTATGACCCCCGCCTTCCACGACAGACCTCTTGGTCAGGTGGCGGTTTCCGGTTCTGGCGGTCGGTCAGGGTGAGCCGACCGGGCCCGTCGAACTGGGCGTTGGCAGGCTGCTCCTGGCCGCCTCCCTCTTCACACACCGCCAGCGAGCAGGTCACCGCTCTCCGCTATAAGCTGGGCTCATCGCCACTGACCCGGCGCGGAAGTGGGGTCGTTTACACACTCACGCCGCCGGGCAGTGCTCTGCTCAACGTCCAGCGCTGCCGGGCTCTGCCCGTCTCAGCCGGCTCCTCGAAGCCGTAGACAGCCCGGCGCCCGTTGACAGCGATGGCGCCAAGGGGCCCACAGAGAGCCCCTCTCAGCCGGCGCGGGGTTGCGCCTCCCGTGCGATTCGAAAAGATTATTCCGCATTACGGAACCCATGGCCTGTATTTTGGCCCAAAAAGTGCATTTTTCGCGTTTAATGCAATCTTTTGGCGGTTCTGCTTCGAATACAGGTTAGGGCAGGGGGAGGCGTAGGAGACCCAGGGAGTCGGTGATGACGGGAAAGCAAGTCAGCGCAGTATGCCCCCCGACCGAGGAGGCGTCGGACCTGGAGGGCGGGCCACCACACTCCCCCGCCGCCGTCGAGGAGGCCTTCGGCCGACTGCTCGCCGAAGTCACCCATGTGGACGCCGTGTCGGTGGACGCCGACTTCTTCGACGAGCTCGGGGCCGACTCCCTGGTCATGGCGCACTTCTGTGCACTGGTCAGGAAAGACGGCGAACTGCCGCCGGTGTCCATCAGGGACGTCTACCGGCACCGCACGATCAGCGCTCTGGTGACGGCCGTTGCGGAGGCAGCAGTTGCAGCGGATGCAGCAGATGACGCGCCCGCGGCCCCTGCCGCATCCTCCGCGCCCCTCGCGCGCGGCGGGCCCCACTACGTCGTCTGCGGCGCGCTCCAGCTCCTGGCCTTCCTCGTGTACTCCAGCGCCGTCGTCATCGCCGCCGCTCGCGGATACGCCTGGGTGGCCGCCGGCCGCGGCGCAGCCGAGGAGTACATACGCGCCGTCCTGATCGGCTCGGCCGGCTTCGCCTTCCTGTGCGTGTTCCCGGTGCTCGCGAAGTGGATCCTCGTCGGCAGGTGGAAGCCCCGCCGGCTCCACGTCTGGAGCCTGCCCTACCTCCGCTTCTGGACAGTCCGGGCACTCATACGCTCCAGCCCGCTCGTCCTCTTCATCGGATCGCCGCTGTACGTGCTCTACCTCAGGGCCCTGGGCGCGAAGATCGGCCGCGGTGTCACGATCTTCTCCCGGATCATGCCCGTCTGCACCGACCTGCTCGTCATCGGTGACGGGGCGGTGATCCGCAAGGACACGTACTTCCCCTGCTACCGCGCCCATGAGGGGCTGATCGAGACCGGCCCCGTGACCGTGGGCAAGGACGCGGTGGTCGGAGAGGCTTCCGTCCTCGACATCGGTACGTCGCTGGGCGACGGCGCCCAGCTCGGCCACGCCTCCGCGCTCCACAGCGGGCAGGCGATACCGGCCGGCGAGCACTGGCACGGATCCCCCGGGCAGCCCACCGACACGGACTTCCTCGCGGTCGGCCCGGCCCGGTGCGGTACCTTGCGACGGGCCTTGCACGGCGTCGCGCAGGTCCTCGTCGTCCTGCTGGTCTACCTCCCCCTCTCGGCCGCCGGAGCAGGCTTCGTCCTGGCCCACACGCCCCAGCTCGCCGCAACCGTGGCACCGGGCCCGGCAGCGCTCACGAGCTGGGCGTTCTACGCCGAAGCCCTGGCGGCCACTGCCCTGTGGTTCTTCGGGGGCCTGGCGCTCGCGCTCCTCGTGGTCACCACGGTGCCGCGCCTGCTGAACCGCGCCCTCACCCCGGACCGCGTCTACCCCCTGTACGGATTCCACTTCGGCGTGTACCGGGCGATCACGCTGATGACCAACAGGCGCTTCCTGACGAGGCTGTTCGGTGACAGCTCGGCGATCGTCCACTACCTGGGCGCCATCGGCTACCGCCTCTCCCCCGTCGAGCAGACCGGCTCGAACTTCGGCACGGAGGTCAGGCAGGAGACTCCGTACCTGGTGTCCGTCGGGAGCGGCACGGTGATCGCCGACGGGCTGTCGGTCAACAACGCCGACTTCTCCAGCACGTCCTTCCGGGTGTCCCAGGTCTCGATCGGCCCGCGCAACTTCCTCGGGAACCGGATCGCGTACCCCACCCGGGGCAGGACCGGCGACAACTGCCTGCTCGCGACCAAGGTCATGGTGCCGGTCGACGGGGAGATCCGGCAGGGCGTGGGGCTGCTGGGCTCGCCGAGCTTCGAGATCCCCCGGTCGGTCTTCAGGGACGGGGCGGTCGACTTCCCGGACGGCCCCGACGGCCGCCCGTACGGGGCCGCGGAGGCGCTTCGTCTCCTGCCCGCCAAGAACCGGCACAACGCGGGGACGATGGCCTTGTACCTGGCGGTGCGGTGGTTCCACTTCTTCGTGGTCACGCTGCTCTTCACGATGGCCGCCGAGGCATACGGCGTGGTCGGCCCGCTGGCCGTCGCCGCAGCCAACCTCTGCGTCGTGCTGTTCGGCACCGCGTACCTGGTCATCACCGAACGCGCGATCACGGCCCGGAACCCGACCGGCCCGCTGTTCTGCTCCATCTACGACCGGCGGTTCTGGGAACGGGAACGCTTCTGGAAGGTCCCGGCGGAGACGTACGTGCGCCTGTTCAACGGCACCCCTTTCAAGCCGCTGGTGTGGCGGCTGCTCGGGGTCCGCATCGGCCGCCGGGTCTTCGACGACGGCTGCTACCTGACCGAGCGGACGATGGTCTCCATCGGCGACGAAACCACGCTCAACGCCGGCAGCATCGTCCAGTGCCACTCGCAGGAGGACGGCGCCTTCAAGTCCGACCGCACCACCATCGGCGCCCGCTGCACGGTCGGGGTCGGCGCCCTCGTCCACTACGGGGTGACGGTCGGGGACGGCGCGGTCCTCGCGCCCGACTCGTTCCTCATGAAGGGCACGACCGTACCGCAGGGGGAGATCTGGGGAGGGAACCCGGCCCGGCACCTGAGCCGGACCGACACGGCCCCCCGGAGGTGGGAGTCATGACCGCGACAGTGCACACCGGCGTCCGGCCCTCGGAGCAGTCCCCGGACGTGTTCACCGCACTACCGCAATGGACCCTGACACCGGTGCCGGGAACGGCGGAGTACCGGATCGCGCTGCCCGACCCGCTCGCCACGGCCCTGCACCGACTTGCGGACGCGTGCGGAACACCCTTCACGACGGTGGTGCTGGCGGCCCATTTCAAGGTCCTCAGTGCACTGTCCGGTGAGGACGGGATCACCGGCGGACACCTTGCCGGAGCCGACGGCACCGCGCTCCCCTGCCCCCTGACGACCGAACCCGGCTCGTGGCGCGAGCTCGTACGGGACGTGCACCAGGTGGCGACCGCGCACCGGGGCCCCACGCCCCCCACGCCGGCGCCCCTGCCCGACATCGTGTTCGACCCGCACGGTGACGCCCGCACCGACCCCGGCACGCCGCTGCGGGTGACGCTGACCCGGCAGGGCGACCGGCACCTGCTGGAGCTGCGCTATCGGACGGACCTCATCGACGCGGACTGCGCCGCCAGGATCGCCGGCTACCACCTCACCGCGCTGCAGCTGCTCGCAGCCGCCCCGGACGCGGCTCCCGGCCCCCAGAGCCTGCTGAGCGCCGCGGAACTCCGCCACCAACTCGAAGAACTCGCCGGGCCCACCCGGGAGCTGCCCGACCTGCGGGCCCACCAGGTCTTCGAACAGCAGGTGCGCGCACACCCCGAGCGGATCGCCGCCGTCCACGGCGACCGGCAGTGGACCTACGCCGAGCTCAACGCCCGCGCCAACCGGCTGGCCCACGCCCTCCTGGCGCACGGGCTGCGACGCGAGGACGTGGTGGCCGTGGTGAGCGAGCGCAACCTCGGCTGGCTCGCCGCCGTCCTCGCCGTCTTCAAGGCCGGCGGGACCTACCTGCCCGTCGAACCGCACTTCCCGGCCGACCGCATCGCCACCATGCTCACCCGGGCCGGATGCCGCTTCGTCCTGGCCGAGACCGGCAGCGCCGCCGGCCTCGACCGGGCGCTGGAGACCCTGCCCGAGACCGTGGTCCTCGGCCTGGAAGGCGCGCACGACGACGTGCACTCCCCGGCCGACGCCTACGGCACGCACGACCCCGGGCTGGAGATCCCGCCGCACTCGCTGGCCTACATCTTCTTCACGTCCGGATCGACCGGGCAGCCCAAGGGGGCGATGTGCGAGCACGCCGGACTCCTCAACCACCTGTACGCAAAGATCGACGACCTGGGCATCGGCGAGACGGACACCGTGGCCCAGACCGCACCCCAGTGCTTCGACATCTCCCTGTGGCAGCTGCTCTCGGCACTGCTCACCGGGGGCCGCACCCTGATCGTGGCCCAGGACGACGTGCTGGACGCCGGACGCTTCCTCGACACCGTCGCGGGCGGCCGGGTCAGTGTGCTGCAGGTGGTGCCCTCGTACCTCGAGACGCTCCTCTCCCTCCTGGAACGGACCCCGTGGTCCCTCCCGGCCCTGCGGTGTCTTTCCGTCACGGGCGAGGCGGTCAAGAGGCAGCTCGTCGAGCGCTGGTTCGCGGTCGAGCCGGGAATCAGGCTCGTCAACGCGTACGGCCTCACCGAGACCTCGGACGACACCAACCACGAGGTCATGGACCGGGTGCCCGACGGCCCGCGAGTCCCCCTCGGCCGGCCGGTCAACAACGTGCGCCTGTACGTCGTGGACCGGTACCTCAATCCGGTGCCGCTGGGTGCGCCGGGCGAGATCGTGCTGTCCGGAATCTGTGTGGGCCGCGGGTACGTCAACGACCCCGAGCGCACGCGGCTCGCCTTCGGAGCGGACCCGTACCGCCCGGGCAGCCGCCTCTACCGCAGCGGGGACTACGGCCGCTGGCTGCCGGACGGCAAGGTCGAGTACCTCGGCCGCCGGGACACCCAGGTCAAGGTCCACGGCTTCCGCATCGAGATCGCGGAGATCGACAACGCCCTGCTGCGCGTACCGGGAATCCGGGACGCCGCCGTGGTCGCCGCCGGGCAGCCCGGGGACGGCCGCTACCTCGCAGCGTTCTACACCGCTGACGCGCCCCTGGAGACCTCCGCACTGCAGGACGCCCTGCGCGGCATGCTGCCCGCGTACATGATCCCGTCGGTCTTCCACCGGCTCACGGCCCTGCCCCTGACTGCCAACGGCAAGATCGACACGAAGGCCCTGACCGCACTCACCGAGCCGGCCTCGGGCGTAGCCGCACTGCGCGACGCGGCCGGTGACCGCCGAGAGCCACCCGCGACGCCCGCCGAGCGGCGTGTCGCCGCGGCGTGGTCCGCAGCCCTCGGACTGCCCGACGAGCAGATCGGACGGCAGGATCGTTTCTTCGACTTGGGCGGCACCTCACTGACCGCCCTCCGGGTCGCGGTCGCCCTCGACCGGGCGATCACGTACAGGGACATCACCGAACACCCGGTCCTCGCCGACCTCGCGCGACTGGTCGACGGGCGTCCCCCGGACATGGTGTCCGACCCCGAACCGGCGGCGACGGCCGGTCACCCGTCCGCCGCCGAGACAGACAGGAGTCACCGATGACCTCTGCACCATCCGCATCCGCCGCGTCCTCCGCGGCTCCGGCGCCTTCGGCGCCCCCGGCCTCGTCCGCTCCCCCGTCCGATGCCGGCCCGCAGGACCCCGACGGTCCCGCGGACAGCCTCGTGCTCCTCCACGTCCCGGACACGGCCGACGCCGCCACCTGGCTGCAGGAGCAGCGCCACGCTCTGCGCGCCACGGTCCTCGACCACGGCGCGGTCCTGGTCCGAGGCCTCGGCATCAAGGACCCCGCGGACGTGGGCCGCGCCCTGCGACAGCTCGGTGCCGCCCCGGTGACCGAGACGGAGGCCTTCGCCGCCCGCCAGACCCACGGGGAGGGCGTCTACTCCTCCGCCGCGTGGCCGCCGAACCAGCCGATGTGCATGCACCACGAACTGAGCTACACCACCGAGTTCCCCTCCCTGCTGCTCTTCGGCTGCCTCACACCGCCCACCACGGGCGGGGCCACCACCGTGGCGGACGCCGCCGCCGTACTCGACGCCCTTCCGGCCGAGGTCACCGAACCGTTCCTGCGCGAGGGGTGGCTCCTGACCCGCACGTACGGCAACGACATCGGCGCCTCCCTGACCGAGGCGTTCGGCACCGACGACCGCGGCGCCATCGAGCAGCACTGCCGGACCCACGCCATCGCGTACGAGTGGCTCCCGGACGGCACACTGCGCACCCGGCAGCGCCGCAGCGCCGTGCTGCGGCACCCGGAGACCGGCCGCCGCTGCTGGTTCAACCAGATCGCGTTCCTCAACGAATGGACGCTGGACCCCGACATCCGTGACTTCCTCATCGACGCGTACGGAGCCGAGGGCCTGCCCTTCAACACCCACTACGGAAACGGCGCCCCGCTCGACCGGGACACCGTCCAGCTGATCAACGAGGTCTACGAGGCGCACACGGTCCGCCGCCCCTGGGAGGCGGGCGACCTGATGCTGGTCGACAACCTCCGCACCGCCCACGCCCGAGAGGCCTTCCAGGGCCCGCGCCAGGTGGTGGTCGCGATGGCCGACCCGCGGCGCGCCGCCGACTGCGACCCGACCATCGAGGTGACCCTCCCATGACTGCCGAACGACAGGTGCCGCCCTTCGCCGTGATTCCGGGCGCGCAGGTCCAACGCGCACTGGACGGGAACGAGAAGCACATCGTGTCCCTCGTCGAGGAGGCGTACCGCCTCCACGGAGCGGGCCGCTGCGTGATCCCGCCCTCGCTGTTCCTCCGCTTCCCGGACCGCCCCTCCTCACGCATGATCGCGCTGCCCGCCTCGCTCGGAGGAGCGAACCGGGTCGACGGGCTGAAGTGGATCTCCAGCTTCCCGGAGAACACCGAGGCCGGCCTGCCCCGGGCGTCGGCGGTGCTGATCCTCAACGACCCCGTGACCGGCTACCCCTTCGCGTGCCTCGAAAGCTCCATCATCAGCGCCACGAGGACGGCGGCTTCGGCGGTCCTGGCCGCTGACTGGCTCAGCCGCGGCCGCGGCAGCCGGCCGACACGCATCGGGTTCTTCGGGGCGGGGCTGATCGCCCGCTACATCCACGGGTTCCTGACCGCCACGGGCTGGAACTTCGAGGCCATCGGCGTGCACGATCTGTCCCCCCGCAACGCGGCCTCCTTCCGTACCTACCTGGAGCAGTCGGGCTCCACCGGGCTCATCGCGGTCCACGACAGCCCGCAGGAGCTGATCCGCGTGAGCGACCTGGTGGTCTTCGCGACCATCGCCGGCGAGCCGCACGTCGAGGACCCGGCCTGGTTCGACCACTGCCCCCTGGTGCTCCACATCTCGCTGAGGGACCTCGCCCCCGAAGTCCTCCTCTCCGCCACCAACATCGTCGACGACGTCGACCACAGCCTGCGCGCCGGGACCTCCGCGAACCTGACCGAGCAGCTCACCGGGAACCACCGGTTCCTGCACGGGACCCTGGACGACGTCATGTCCGGTCGCGTGCAGGTGCCGCCGGACCGGCCCGTGGTGTTCTCGCCCTTCGGCCTCGGGATCCTGGACCTGGCCGTCGGCAAGTACGTCTACGACGGGGTCGCCGCAGCGGGGGAGCTGCAGACCGTCGACGGCTTCTACCACGAGGTGACCCGCTACGGATGAACCGGATCCCTTCAGCCCTCCCCCGCACGTACCACCCGAAGGACAGGCCAAGAGGAGGCCGACGTGCCCGTCATTTCCGCTCCGTATGCCTTCAACGAGGAAGACCTCTACGTTGACCTCCGACCCGTTCTCGGCTGTCGGCTGTTCCTGAAGTGCGAAGGGTTCAACTTCGCCGGCTCCGTCAAACTCAAGGCGGCGGCCGCCATGGTGGAAGCAGCCGAGCAGGAGGGCGTCCTGACCCCGCGGTCCGCCCTGGTCGAGTCCTCCTCGGGGAACCTCGGCGTCGCCCTCAGCGTGATCGCGGCGAGCAAGGGCTACAAGTTCCTGTGCGTGACGGACTCCCGGTGCAACCTGGCGACCAGGCTGATCATGGAGGCCCTGGGCAGCCAGGTCCACGTCATCAACGATCCGGAGCCCCACGGCACCTACCTGGCCGCGCGCCTGGACTACGTGCGCGAGCTGTGCGCGTCCGACAGCCGCTGGGTCTGGCTCAGCCAGTACACCAACCCGGCCAACTGGCGTGCGCACTACCGCAGTACGGCGCCCGCGATCGCCCGGCGGTTCCCGAAGCTGGACGTCCTGTTCGTCGGCGCGGGGACCACGGGGACCCTGATGGGGTGCGCCCGCTACTTCAGGCACTGGCACAGACCGGTGCACATCGTCGCGGTGGACAGCGTCGGGTCGGTGACGTTCGGCGGCCCGTCCGGCCGCCGTATGATCCCCGGCCTGGGCATGGGAGTCCGCCCGCCCCTGCTCGACGAGTCCTACGTCGACGAGGCGGTCATGGTGGAGGAAGCCGACACCATACGCAGCTGCCGCCAACTCGCCCGTCGGGGCTTCCTGTTCGGAGGCTCGACGGGAACGGTGGTCAGCGGCGCCGCGCAGTGGCTGGCCCGGCACGACGACCCCTCCGTCACGGCGGTCGCCATCGCGCCCGACCTCGGCGAGCGCTACCTCGACACGGTCTACCAGGACAACTGGGTCCAGGCCCTGTACGACAACACCCCCGCCCCGACGCGCCGGACCGCATGACCGCACGACCGCACGACCGCGGCGGGACGGTCGCCGTCCCGCCGACGGGCCCGGGGACCGCTGTGTGGTCAGCGGCCGCCGGGGGCTTGGCCGGGCCGGGTCTGCGGGGAGGCACGGACGCGGCCGTGGGCTGTGCCTGCGACGGGACGACGGAGGGGTGCCGTGTCGGCGGCCCGCAGACGGTACCCACCGGGGTGAGACAAGGGGGGTACCGCCTACGGTCGCCAGCCGCGACGGTCGCCGGTCTGGCGAGACGTACCACCGTCAACCGGGCGTCTGTCCCCGATCGCCTCCCCCAAACTCCCTTTGCGGCAACGGATTTCAGCCGAGGTCCGGGGACGGAGTCGGTTGTCGCCTCTCCCGACCGCACACGCGTGCTAGCTTCCCGTTGAGATCACGGAGACCCGGGGGGACGGATCATGCAGGCGGGCACGCACGGGCCAACGCACCGGCACACGCGGAGGCGAGCGCACCTCGCGGTCACCCTCATCGCGCTGGCTGCCCTCTCCGCGACGGCGTGCAGCAGCGGTAACGGGAAGGGCGCCGCGCCGGCCCCTGCCCCCGAGGCGCCGCAGAAGACGGCCCCGGCCCCCGCTACGGCCACGGCATCCGCCCAGTCGGCGTCCAGTCCCACGCCCGGCCACTCCCCCGCTTCCACCGAAGCTCCCGCCGCACCGCGCGACGTGAAGGTGCGGACGCCCGCCGACTTCTGCGCGGACCGGGGGAAACTGCTCGAACCAGCAGTCCGCACCGTCATCAGCATTGCCGGCGTGGAGGAGAAGAAGCAGGGCGAGTTCAACGTCCTGGGCGCCACCGAGCCGGAACTCAAGTGCGGCCCCGGCGTCGACAATGACGGGTATTTCGAGGCCAACCTCCCCCTCGGCCCGTACTATCTCGCCGCCGACGCCAAGATCCGCCTGCTGACCTACGACGAGAAGGCGCAGCGCATGGGGCTGGCCGAGCCGGCCTCGGTCGCGACGTTGCGGGAGGTGGTCAAGGCGTGCAAGAGCGGAGAACAGCCGAGCAAGCCGTACACCTGCGGGGGCAACCTCTTCCACGCGACGGTGGACAAGAACGGCGTGATCACGGATCTCACCGCGGTGTTCCAGTCGTGATCCGCTGGATCCGTCGCCGCCGTACTCAGGCGAAGAGCTGCGCGCCCCGCTACGACCGGACCGGTCAGGTGCGGCGGGCGTGGAAGAGGCCCCAGCGGAGCAGTTGCCGACGGGTGACGTCCGTCCACAGGGGCAGGTTGGCCAGCAGGTCGTCGAGGTAGGCCGTGCTGATGGTGCCCCGCAGCTCGTCGGCGCGGTGGCGTACCTCTTCCTCGAGGCGTGCGTAGTGGGTGGCGAGGTGGGGGGTGAGGTCCGCGAAGTCGGTCTTCATGCCCAGGCCGGACAGGTGCTCCAGGTAGAACGACGGGGTTGCCAGGGTCTCCACGCCCAGCCGGGACAGCGCGGGCCGCAGGGCCTCGGCGGGGGTCGTCTCGGCAGCCATGATGTCCGAGAAGACCAGGGCACCGCCCGGTTTGAGGACACGTACCGCTTCGCCCAAGGCTCGGCCACGGTCGGTCACGTGGCACAGGACTTCCAGCGACCACACGACGTCGAAGCGCTCCGCCGCGTAGGGCAGGTGGTTGAGGGAGCCGGTCTCGACCTCGATCAGGTGATCCAGCCCCCGGCGGGCGTTGGCGGCCCGGTGGCGCCGGTTGTGGGCCTCGCTGAGGTCCAGGGCCACCACGCGGCAGCCGAAGCGCTCGGCGAGCGCGCGGGCCGAGCCGCCGTAGCCCGAACCGAGGTCGAGCACCGTGGCCTCCGGGCCCAGCAGGTCCGCGACCCGGTCCGCGGCGTGCTCCACCGTGCGGTGCGAGGCCTCTGCGATCGGCTCCTGTGCGTGGGCGTACACGCCGACGTGGATGTCTTCGCCGCCCCAGACAGCGTCGTAGAAGGCGTCGACGTCACCGGTCTCGTAGTAGCGGCGGGTGGAGTCGTCATGGCGCTGCGCGGCGCCTGCGGCGGCCTTGGCGTTATCGGTCATGGCGAGTGGATTCCCCACAACGGCGAGGCCGATTCATCCCATCTGTGCACCGAACACCATCGGGCCGGAACACGCGGGGGCGGTGGCCGTCAGTAGGAGTGGTCGACCGTGACGTCGGCCGACATCCGCAGCGCCGCTTCGGCCGGCGCCCCGCGCAGCGCCAGCAGGGTGAGGGTGAGGGCGTCGACCACGGTCAGGTGGGCCAGCCGGCTGGCGACGGTTTCGAGTCCGAACACCAGGTCCTGGCCGCCCGCGACCAGCGTGCAGTCGCTGGACTCGCTGAGCGGCGAGCGGGCGTAGCTCGTGAGGGCGACGACCTTGGCTCCGGCCCGCCGCGCACCCCGGGGCGGCGTCCACCGTGCTGCGCGTGGCGCCCGTATGGCTGATGGCCAGGCAGACTCCGGCCGGTGTCAGCTGCGAGGCGGCCAGCTGCGCGGTCAGAGGGTCGGCCGGCGCGTCGACCGCGCAGCCCAGTGCGCGCAGCCGGTAGGCGGTGTCCAGCGCGACCGCGCCGGACAGTCCCGCGCCGACCACCAGCACCTGGGGTGCCGCGTCGATCAGTCCGGCCGCCGTGCGCAGCCGCTCCGGCGTCACCGTCGCCGCCACCGCGTCCAGCGCCTCCCGGGCGGCGCGGACCGTGTCAGCCAGGGCGCGGGCGGCCGGGTCCCGGTCCCGGGAGGGCTCCTGTGCCGGTGCCTGCCGGGCGGCGGCGATCTTCAGCTCCTGGTACCCGCGGAACCCCAGCCGCTGGCAGGCCCGTACGACGGAGGACGGCGCGGTGCCGGCCAGCGCCGCGACGTCGCTGACGCTGAGGTGCACCAACTCCGCACCCTTGTCCAGGACGACCTGGGCCACCCGTGCCTCGGTGTCGCGCAGCTCGGACAGGTGGGCCCGGATGTGGGCGGCGAGCCCCGCCCCGCCCCGCTGCGGAATCGGTGCTGCACGCCGTCTGGAACAGCCTCACGCACGGCCTGCGCGACAAACTGGCCGGCTTCACCCTCATCAGCCTCGCCTCCGCCGGCTGCGGAGCCGTCCTCGTCTGCCTCGCCCCGCTGCCCGATCCGGCGGCCTGGCCGTACATCGCCGCCTCCGCCGCGCTGCAGGTCGCATACCAACTCCTGCTGCTGCGCGCCTACCAGCTCGGCGACTTCGGCCAGATGTACCCCACCGCCCGGGGCACCTCACCCCTCGTGGTGGCCTTGGTCTCCACCACGCTCCTCGGGCACGCCCTGGCGGCCGGACAGGCGCTGGGCATCGCGGTGGTCGCCTGCGGCCTGGCCGGTCTCGCCCTCGCCGACGGAATCCCCGGCCGGGCCCAACTGCCCGCACTGGCCGCCGCGCTCGGCACCGGCGTGACGATCGCCTCCTACACCCTGGTCGACGGCACCGGCGTCCGCGTCTCCGGCAGCGTCTTCGGCTACATCGCCTGGCTCTTCCTCTGCCGGGGACTCGTCCTCCCACTCATCGCCTGGGCCCGCCGGGGCACCGCCCTGCTCACCGCGCTGCGGCCGCTGTGCGGACGCGGCCTGGCCGGCGGACTGCTCTCGCTGCTGGCGTACGGGCTCGTCGTCTGGGCGCAGTCTCGCGGCGACCTCCCCACCATCGCCGCACTTCGGGAGACCAGCATCGTCTTCGGCGCCCTGATCGGCGCGGTCGTGTTCCGCGAACGCCTCGGCCACCGCCGCATCACCGCCAGCATCACCGTGCTGGCGGGCATCGCGGGGCTCCAGCTGGCGGGCGGCTCCTGAGGGCGGCGGGCCCGGCTCGGTGGGCGGCGTGGAGGCGTACCGGGCAGCCCGGTATGGTCCGGCGCCGGATCCGGGCGGGCCCCTCACCTCAGGGACCGGTCACGACCTTCCGCAGCGCGTACGACTTCCCGGAACCCGGGTGGCCGACGTGCTGGAGGAGCCGCGGCTCCCGGTCGGTGCCGCCGACGCTCCACGCCTGCCAGGAACACCCGGCGACGCGGATGCGGACTTCCTGGGTCCAGACGTCCCTCCCCGGCTCGTACGACCAGGTGCCGGAGCCCGAGCACCGCCGCGACGGGCCACTGGGGTGGTCGTCCCGGGCGTGCTCACCCACGCCGGAGGCCGTGACCCGGCCGTCCGAGGTGAACACCAGCGTTCCGCTTGTGTGGTCAATCCAGGTGCCGGGCATGGTCGCCGCACCGATCGCCGGCGGCTCGTAGGCGGGCAGCAGGCCGGCGGTGAGTCCGAGTGCGCCGAAGAGGCCCGTTCCCGCCACCACCGCTGCGCCCCACAGGGCCACGTGCCGGACCAGCCCCGGGCGCCGGAGCCGGGCGACCAGGCCGCCCAGCGAGAGGGCGGCTGTGGCCACCGCCCAGAAGATGACCACGGGCCGCGCTTCCACCCGGTTGTACGCGGCGGAGGCCAGGATCGGTGGTGCCACCAGGACCGCCACCACCGGCGGCACCCACCACCACGCCTCACGGCCGCCGATCCGGCGGCCGATCAAGTCTGCCAACGCCACCGCCGGCAGCACGAAGACCAAGGACAGCAGGAACGCGATGACGCCGACGATCACACCGAACGAGAGCAAACCCGCCAGCAGAGCGGTGTGGTCGACCGGGGTTTCCGGCGGCGGCTGCGTCCGGACGTACAGGAGGACCACCACGACGGCGAGCGCGACCTCCAGGCAACCCACCAGCGCCGAAACAAGCAGCATCCGGCCGTACGACCTCTTCTGATGCACGGCCAACCCCCTCGTGGCACGGCGAAACGCACGCGTCGGCCAGATCGGCGGCGCGGATCCATTCTGCCCGACGGACTGAACGCGTTCAATAAATTCTGCCTGCGTCCTGGACGCCGGCCGGGAACCCCGCTTGCCTTCGGCGCAAGGCCGAAGGCCCCGGGGCCGGCCTGGGGAGGCCGGCCACCGGGGCCTTCGGTATCGCTGTTCGGCTCAGCGGGTGC
>NZ_JBEYXK010000059.1:0-43576 GCF_040645035.1 Streptomyces sp. NPDC046876
GAATGGGTCGACCGCAACACCATGGTCACCGTGCTCCTGCGCCACCACCCCGAACTCGCCCCGGCCCTCGACGGCGTCACCAACGCCTTCGCCCCCTGGAGGACCCTGTGAGCCGGATCCCCGCGCCCCGGGCCGAGATCCGGCCCCGGTCCGCGCCCGCCGAGGGGCTGCGCGCCCACTCGGACACCCTGCGCGAGCACGCCCGGCGGCTGCGGGCCGGGGCGCTCGCCCTCGACTGGAAGGGGCCGCAGGCCGAGGCCTTCCGGTGGCGGATCGAGGACCTGGCCGACCGCTGCGCGACGGCGGCGGAGAGCCTGGCCCGGTCCGCCGACCAACTGGACGCGGCCTCCGCGCGCACGCGCTGAACCCGCTGCCCCGCCCGGCCGCACTGCCGCACTGCCGCCCTCCCCCGCCCCCGCCCCGCCGGTCAGTCCGGCGGGGCGGTGTCCGTGGCGTCCACGGCGGTGCGCAGGGCCCGCGCGAGGACGACTCCGTCGTCGACCCCCCAGAAGTGGGTGTAGAAGAGGCGGGGTTCGTCCATCAGCCCGTGGTTGTGCAGCTCGATGACGGAGAGGCCGCCGGCGCGCAGCGCGGTGAGCACGTCCTGGACCTCGTGGGCGGTCATCACGAAGTCCCCGTTGACGGCGGCCCGCCCGCCGCCGAGGGGCTGGAAGGCGAGCACGGTGGTCACGCCCGTGGCCGACGGCAGGATGCGGTGCTCGTCGGTGACGGTCTCGCGACGGGCGAAGCTGTACTTGTAGATCCCGCCGTCATTGGTGCCGGTGGTGCCCAGTGCGGCATCCATGGCGGCGGTCTCCAGGTCGAGCGGCGGCGGCGTGGCCGGCGCCGCCACGGCCGGCGGCGTGGCGGTGGAGTCGAGGGCCGCCTTCAGGCCCCGCGCCAGTTCGACGGCGTCGGGGCCCGCCGCGTGGAAGTGGGTCCACCACACGTCGGGTTCGTGGGCGAGCAGGTGCTTGTGGATCGCGGTCTGCTCGAAGCCGTGGGCGTGCAGGGTGTCGGTGGCCCGCTGGAGTTCGGCCTCGATGACGACGAGGTCGCCGCGCACCACGGTCTGCCGGTCGTCGTACAGGGTGAAGGCGGCGTACGAGCTGAGTGCGAGGCCCGGTTGGATGGTGATGCCCTGCGAGACGACGTGGAGGTCCCGGCGGGGGAAGCCGACCCGGTACACGGTGCCCGCCATCACCCGGCCGGTGCGTCCCAGCGCGTCCGCGACTCCCTGCCAGTCCGCGTCGGTGGTGGTGAGCGGGTGGCTGGGCTGCGGCGCGGCCGGATCGGCGTCCCGGGCGGCGGTTCCCGCGGCCCGGCGGGGTGCGCCGGGCAGCGCGGGCGCGGCGCGGGCGACGCCGGGCAGCGCGCCCGAGCCGGCCAGTACGGGGGCCAGCGCGGCCGCGGCCAGCAGCCGGCGCCTGGGCGTCCCTGCGGGGGCGTCCCCGCCGCTTCGTCGGTCTCGGGTCATGGACCGGCACCTCCATCCGTGGGGCTGCCAGGCAAGCACGGGCGCGGCGCCGCCACGCGCAGACCCGTGACGGGTGCGAGCCGAACGGGTGACGGAAATCGCCCGTCGGGCCCGCACCCGATCAGGGGAGTCGGGCCGCCGGCTCTGCCGGGACGGTCCACTCCTTGCGCGCCCAGTCCTCCAGGGTGGCCAGCTGCGGGCGGCGGGCGCGCATCGCCGGCACGTCCGCCCGGAAGCCGACGGAGTCGAACCACTCGAACATGGCGGCCATCTCCTCGCTGTACTGCCGGACCTCCTCGACCGGCTGGGAGCGGAAGCGGACGGGACGGCCGGCGGCGCGGGCGAAGACCTCTGCCATCTGCGGGCCGGTCAGCTCGTCCGCGGCGAGCTCGACGGTGCGGCCGAGGTGGTCGGCGGGGGCGTCGAAGGCATCGGCGGCGAACGCCCCGATGTCCTCGGGGGTGATGAACTTCAAGGTGGTGTCCGGGGCGATCGCGAGGGACAGGACGAGTTCGCCGTCGACCCACTGCGGGCCCATGTCGTGGAAGTTGGTGGGGAAGAAGGTCGGGCGCAGGACCGTCGCGGGCAGGCCGAGCTCCTCGACGTACCGCTCGATCTCCCCCTTGCTGGCGAAGTGCGGGACGTTGCCGGGCCGTCCGGCCCCGTCGACGGAGGCGTACACGAAGTGCGCGACGCCGGCGCGGGCGGCGGCGTCCGCGACCGCCTTGCCCTGGCGGACCTCGCTCTCGGAGCCGCCGGGGCCGGGCTGTGGCATGGGCTGGACGCTGAAGACGCCGTACGCGCCGCGCGCCGCCGCCTCGAGGGAGCCGGGGTCGTCCAGGTCGCCGCGGACCAGGACCGCACCGTGGGCCCGCAGGGCGCGGGCCGCGGGGTGCTCCGGGTCGCGGACGAGCGCGCGGACGTCCCAGCCGCGGGAGATCAGGGCGCGGGCGGCGGCACCGCCCTGCCGGCCGGTGGCTCCGGTGACCAGGATGACGCGGGTGTCGGACATGGCGGGCTCCTCGATGGCGTGCGGGTTCCGGGGCCGGTGGTGCGGCCCGCTCTTGCTGCACGACAGCCTGTTACCTCAACCGGAGTTGAGGTCCAGCACCTGTGACCGTGATCACGGCCAGGGCGCGGCCGGGGCACCGGGCGGGCCCTGGCGGCGGCCGGCCGTGTCGAGGGCCTCGGCGACCAGCCGCTCCAGGTGGACGTCGGTCAGCGCGTAGACCACCCGGCGGCCCTCCTTGCGCGCGGTGACGAGGCCCGACATGCGCAGCCGGGCCAGGTGCTGGCTGACCGCGGGCCGGGCGGCGCCGACGGCGCCGGTCAGGGAGGCCACGTCGGCCTCGCCCGCGGCCAGGGTGTGCAGGAGCGCGAGGCGGGTCCGGTCGGCCAAAAGGGCGAGGAGCTCCGCCGCGGCCTCGTAGGTGCGGGAGCCCGGCTCTTGCGGGTGCGAGGCCTGCGCAGGTGACAGGTGCATGCGTGCGCTCATACGCACATAATAGGGCCGCGGGCGCCTGGTGCCCCCGCCCCCTGCCGTCCTCGTCGGAAGCGAGCACGCCGTGAGCGACCACCGGCACGTACACGAGCACCGGCACGTACACCGGCACGAGCACGGAGACGGACGCGGAGGGGGAGACGGCCGCCGCCGCAGCCGCCTGCGCGACCGCCTGGCCCATGCGGCCAGGCCGCACCGCCACGACACGGCGGAGAAGGTGGACCCGGAGCTGAAGGCCTCCCGGGAGGGCCTGCGGACGCTGTGGCTGTCCCTCGGCGTCCTGGGTCTGACCACGGCCGTCCAGGCCGGCGTGGTCGCCCTGTCGGGTTCGGTGGCGCTGCTCGGCGACACCGTCCACAACGCCGCCGACGCGCTGACCGCGCTGCCGCTCGGCATCGCCTTCGTCCTCGGGCGGCGCGCGGCGAACCGCCGCTACACCTACGGGTACGGCCGCGCCGAGGACCTGGCCGGGGTCGTCGTGGTGCTCACCATCGCGGCGTCCTGCGCCCTGGCCGCGTACCAGGGCGTCGAGCGGCTGCTGGCCCCGCGCGAGGTCACGCACCTGTGGGCGGTCGCGGGCGCCGCCCTGGCCGGGTTCGCGGGCAACGAGTGGGTGGCCCGGCTGCGGATCCGCACGGGCCGCCGGATCGGCTCGGCGGCGCTCGTCGCGGACGGACTGCACGCCCGTACCGACGGGTTCACCTCGCTCGCGGTGCTGCTCGGCGCGGGCGGGTCCGCGCTGGGCTGGAAGGCCGCCGACCCGCTGGTCGGCCTCCTGATCACCGGGGCCATCCTCATGGTGCTCCGGGACGCGGCGCGGGAGGTCGGGCGGCGCCTGATGGACTGCGTCGACCCCGCCCTGGTGGACGCCGCGCAGGGCGCGCTGCTCGGGGTGGGCGGCGTCCGGGGCACCGGGCAGGTCAGGATGCGGTGGATCGGGCACACGCTGCGGGCCGAGGCGGACATCGTCGTGGACCCGCACCTGACGGTGGTCCAGGCGCACGCCCTGGCCGTCGAGGCCGAGCACGCGCTGATCCACGCCGTTCCGCGGCTGACGGCGGCGACGGTGCACATCGACCACACCGGCGAGGACGGCGGCGGTGACCCCCACGCGGCCCTGGCCCACCACGGCCGTGCGGTCGTGACGTAGGGTCAGGCCCGCAGGTCCGGCGCGTGAGGGAGGCAGCGGCAGTGGACGAGAAGAAGAGGCGGCGCCGGCGACTGGGGGCCGGGGTGCTCGTCGTGGCCGCGGCCGCGCTGGGCCTCGGGCTGTACTGGTTCGAGCCGTGGAAGCTGTGGCAGGACGAGGCGGTCAGCGAGGCGCCGCCGGTGGCCGCGGCGGGCCCGTCGGCTCCCCCCACCTCAGCCGCCCCACGGGTCCTGGCGCAAGGCACCCTGATCAGCCACGAGCACACCACCACCGGCACGGTGAAGCTGCTGCGCCTCGCCGACGGGTCCCGGAGCCTGCGCCTGGAGAACCTCGACACCAGCAACGGCCCCGACCTGCGCGTGTGGCTGACCGATGCCCCGGTGAAGGAGGGCGTGGACGGCTGGCGCGTGTTCGACGACGGCCGGCACGTCAGCCTGGGCAAGCTCAAGGGCAACAAGGGCGACCAGAATTACCCGGTCCCCGCCGACGTCAACCTGACCGACTTCACCAGTGTCACCATCTGGTGCGACCGCTTCGACGTCTCCTTCGGCGCGGCCGCGCTCAGCCTCTGGCCGTAATTACCACCACTAGGACAGGGCGGAGGCCCGGAAGACCGCCTGGGCCGTTTCGCAGTCGATCAGCCGTGAGAGCCGCTGCAGCGGGTCCAGCCCCTCGGCGAGGGTGCCGCTGGACACGCTGGTGTCGATGTCCTGGCCGACCCGGTACCACAGGGGCGGGTTGGCCGCGAGGACGCGCGGGTCGACCTCGACGCGGTTGCCGAGGGTGTCGGTCAGCACGAGCCTCTGGGAGAGCCCTTCGTGCCAGACGACCGCGGCGAGCCGGTCGGTGCGGACCCGGCGGCGGCGCAGCAGCCCGCGGGTGGTCAGCAGCCCGGGTGCGGCGCTGACGCGGGTGGGCCACAGGACGGCGAACAGGACGGCGCCGAGCCCCGTCCAGACCGCGGCGCGCCGCCAGTCGCCGAATCCGGCGGCCGCGTCGACGCCCAGCAGCAGTGCCGTCAGCACCACGGCGGTGCCGGCCGAGGCCCGCGCGTCCGGGGCCCAGCCCCTGTCCTCGACCACCTTCGGTCCGGCCATCGCCCGCCCCTCCTCACTCGATCAAGATGTACGACGCATTCAACTACCCAGGGTCGGGTCCGGCATTCCGGATGTACGGCGTCGTGGCGCGAGTACGGCCTTTTCTGACGCGTTCCCGACCCTGCGACCGACGGAGCGTCAGCAGCGCGTACGGAACGGCGCCCTCGGCGTCAAGGTCCCGTCAGCAGACGGCACATACCGCGCGGCAGCGGGGATAGCTTCGGTGGCGCGCCCCGGCTGCCTCCCCGGGACCCGGGGCGCCACGGTCGTTGCATCTCTGCCCTGGGAGGGCCCCATGTGTCTGTTCCGCTACGACGACGACCCCGAGCCCGAGGAACGGGTCCCGGCCGGACTCCTGTACGTGCCCGTCCGGCCGGGAGGAGGCGGTGGCGGCGGCGGGACGGTGATCCGGCTCTTCCGCACCCCGCTGGGCACGCGCACCGCCGTCGGCTTCACCAGCGCCGAGCGGCTGACCGCGACGCTGGGCGAGGGGCACCCGTACATCCGGCTGGCCGATGCGGTGCTGCGGCGGCTGTGCGAGCCGCTGGGGGCGGGGCTGGTCACCGTCGACCCGACGCTGTCGGCGGCGCCGGTCCAGGCCCCCGCGCCGGAGCAGCAGCCGGAGCAGGGGCTCGGCCGGGCCGTCGGGCAGGGGGCCGGGCAGCAGCCCGGCCGGCTCCCGGTCCGGACCGTCTGACGGGGGGCGGGTTCCATGACCACGGCCCTGCGGTCCGCCGCCGCCACGGGCGCGGACGACCTCTCCGTCTGGCCCGCCTCGACGGCCCGGCTCCCCCACGGCGACCTCGCCGTCGGCGGGGTGCCGCTGACGGAGATCGCCGACCGGTTCGACACCCCCGCGTACGTCCTGGACGAGGGCGAGGTGCGGGCGCGCTGCCGGACGTACCGCGACGCCTTCCCGGACGCCGAGGTGCTGTACGCGGCCAAGGCCTTCCTGTCGCGCGCCATGGCGCGCTGGGTGGCCGAGGAGGGCCTCGGGCTCGACGTGTGCTCCGCGGGCGAGCTCGAACTCGCCGTCACCGCGAGCTTCCCGGCGGAGCGGATCGTCCTGCACGGCAACGCCAAATCGCCGCGCGACATCGCCGCGGCGCTGCGGCTCGGGGTCGGGCGGATCGTCATCGACAGCCCGTCGGAGATCGCGCGGCTGGCCGCCGCCGTGGGCCGCGGCGGCAGGCAGAAGGTGATGGTCCGCGTGGTGCCCGGGATCTCGGCCGGGGCGCACGAGAAGATCCGGACCGGGACCGACGGCCAGAAGTTCGGCCTGTCGCTGACCGACGGCTCCGCCCAGCACGCGATCCCGCGGATCCTCGGGCAGCCGCAGCTCGAACTGACCGGCCTGCACTGCCACATCGGCTCGCAGATCACCGAGGTCAAGCCGTACGTGGCCGCCCTGCGGCGGATGGTGGGCCTGATGGCCCGGATCCGCGACGCGCACGGCGTGGAGCTGCCCGAGCTCGACATGGGCGGCGGGCACGGCATCGCCTACCGCCCCGGCGAGCCCGCGCTCGACCTCACGGCCCTCGCGCGGCGGCTGCGCGCCGAGCTCAGGTCGAGCTGTGCGGCGGCGCGCCTGCCCGTGCCGCGGCTCGCGATCGAGCCCGGGCGGGCCGTGGCCGGCCCGGCGGGGGTGGCGCTGTACCGGGTCCTGGCCGTGAAGCACACCGCCGGCCAGGTGTTCGTGGCGGTGGACGGCGGCATGGGCGACAACCCGCGGCCCGCCCTGTACGGGGCGCGCTACGCGCCGCGGCTGATCGGCCGCCGCTCCGGGGCCGACCCGTGCACGGCCACGGTGGCCGGCCGGCACTGCGAGGCCGGTGACGTCCTCGCCGCGGGCGTGCAGCTGCCCGGCGACGTCCGGCCGGGTGATCTGCTCGCCGTCCCGGTGGCGGGGGCGTACCAGCTGTCCATGGCCTCCGGCTACAACATGGTCGGCCGCCCGCCGCTCGTCGCGGTGGACGCGGGCACGGCCCGCCTCCTGATCCGCCGCGAGACCCTGTCGGACTTCCGCAGCCGCGACATCGGCGTCTGAGGCCGCGGTCAGTCGCCCAGCTGCAGGACGCGGCCCGTTTCCGGACCCTCGACGGTGCGGACGTAGGCCTGGGCCACGTCGGCGAGCGGAACCGGGGGGAAGCCCGGGAAGTGGTCGCCGTAGACGTCCAGGGCCTCGGTGAAGACCGTGGGGCTGACCGCGTTGATGCGCTGCGGGGCGATCTCGACCGCTGCCGCGCGGACGAAGGCCTCGACGGCGCCGTTGGCCATCGAGGCGGCGGTGCCGGTGATGATCGGGCTGCGGGCCAGGACGCCCGTGATCAGGGTGAAGGAGCCGCGCGGCGAGATGCGTGCGGTGCCCTGGCGGACCAGTTCGACCTGGCTCTGGACCTTGCCGAGGAAGGCGGCCGTCCAGTCGGCGGGGGTCATGTCGGGCAGCGGCTTGTACGGGACGGAGCCGGCGGCGCTGGCCACCGCGTCCAGCGGTCCGGCCTGGCCGGCGGCATCGTACAAAGCGGTGATCTGCGCCGGGTCCGTGATGTCGAAGCGCAGGTCGCCGCTGGTCCGGCCGGCGGTGACCACCGCGTGGCCGCGGGCGGTCAGGGCCTGGTGGACGGCGGTGCCGAGCCGGCCGCCCGCACCGATGAGGAGGATTCGCATGCCCTCGACGCTAGGCGGGCGCACCCCGGCAGGGGAAATGCCGTTCGGGCAGCATCTATGCTCGATGGTCATGAATGTGGAGCTGCGGCACCTGCGGGCCCTGGCGGCGATCGGCGACGAGGGCACCATCACGGGCGCCGCGGCCGTGCTCCGGGTGAGTCAGCCCGCCCTGTCCCGCACCCTCGACCAGCTGGAGCAGCGCCTCGGCACCACGCTGGTGGAGCGCACGACGCGCCGCCTCGCCCTCACCCCCGAGGGCCGGCGCCTGTGGGAGCACGCCCACCGCATTCTCACGCAGCTGGACGACGCCCTCGCCGAGGCCGCGGCGGGCCCGCACCCCCGCCCGCTGCGGATCGGCTTCGCCTGGGCCGCCCTGGGCTCCCACACCGTGGCGCTGCTGCGCGACTGGCGCCGCGCGCACCCGGAGCTCCCGGTCCAGGTGCACCGGCTCGACGACCCGGTGGCCGCGCTGCGCCGCGGCGAGATCGACGCCGCGTTCGTACGCACCCTGCCCGAGGGCGGCGAGGCGGCCGGCCTGCGGGCCGCGGCCCTGTACCGCGAGCCGCGCGTCGCGGCCCTGAGCGAGGATGACCCGCTGGCCGGGCGGGCGGCGGTCACCCTGGCCGACCTCGCGGAGCGCACCGTCGTCCTGTGCGCGACCGCCGCCACCACGGGAACCGGCCTGTGGCCGCAGGGGCGCGGCCCGGCGGACACCCTGGAGGTGGCCAACGTCGACGAGTGGCTCACCGCCATCGCGACGGGCGAGGCCGTGGGCGTCACCGCCGAGGCCACCCGGCACAGCCACCCGTATCCCGGCGTCCGCTACCTGCCGATCAGCGGGGCCGAGCCGGTGACCGTCCGCTTCCTTGCGCCCGCGATGGCGACCCACTCCGCGACGGCCGCCTTCCTCGCCCACGCCCGGCGCAGCCTGTCCGACGCGGCCGCGGCCGCGGACCCGGGCACGGGCACGGACCCAGCCGCGGCCGCGGACGCCGGCTCCCCGGCGTCGCCGGCCGCCTGATCGCGAGAGGCGCTAGGCTCGGCGGATGGCGAAGTACTTCGACGTCCACCCCGAGAACCCGCAGCACCGCACGGTCAGCGGCGTCGCCGACAGCATCCGCTCCGGCGCGCTCGTCGCGTACCCGACCGACTCCTGCTACGCGCTGGGCTGCCAGTTGGGCAACCGCGACGGCCTCTCGCGCATCCGGTCCATCCGGCAGCTCGACGACCGGCACCACTTCACCCTGGTGTGCCAGAACTTCGCGCAGCTGGGCCAGTTCGTGAACGTCGGCAACGACGTGTTCCGTGCGATCAAGGCGGCCACGCCCGGCAGTTACACCTTCATCCTGCCGGCGACGCGGGAGGTGCCGCGCCAGCTGCTGCACCCGCGCAAGCGGACGGTCGGGGTGCGCATTCCCGACCACACCGTCACCCAGGCCCTGCTCGCCGAGCTCGGCGAGCCGATGGTGTCCAGCACGCTGCTCCTGCCCGACGAGGCCGAACCCCTCACCCAGGGCTGGGAGATCAAGGAGCGGCTCGACCACGTCGTGGACATCGTGGTGGACTCGGGCGACTGCGGGACCGAGCCGACCACGGTGGTGGACTTCTCCGGCGGCGGAGTGGAGATCGTGCGCCGCGGGGCGGGCGACACCACCCGCTTCGAGTGATGTGCCCGGGCCGCCGGGCCGTTACTTGGCGCGCAGCGCCCCGCGCCACACGGTGATGTCGGCGGTCACGTACCGGCTCGGGTCCGACTTCGACGAGCTGCCCTTGTAGGTGAGGAGGGCGATGTTCCCGTTCGCGCTGCGCACGCACAGCTCGGTGCCCTTCGCCAGCGACGGGACGACCACGTTCTGGGTGAAGCGCGTCGCGGAGCGGCAGGTCTCGAGGGAGCCCTTCTCGCCGCCGTCGAGGACCACGATCTTGGCGTTGTACGCGCCGAAGGTGCACTCGTCGAACAGGTCGCACAGGTAGTAGATGTCGTCGTAGTTGCTGTTGCGCGGCTGCAGCGGGTCGTCCCCGAACTCCAGGTGGTAGCCGGAGGGGAACTGGAAGTCCTGGTACACCGCGGGGGTGGGGTCCGTGCGCGGCTTGTCCGCGGCCGCGGCCCCGCCGCCGTTCCCGCCCCCGCTGCCGTTCCCGCCGCCGTTCCCGTCGCCGTCGGCCAGTTTGAGCACCGCGACGCCCGCCAGCAGGACGAGGAAGGCCACGAGGATCCCGGCCATGACGTTGGCCGCACGGCGGGCGGAGCGCGGCGGCGGCCGGTGGCCGAACGAGGACGGAGGCAGGGGCGCGGGTGCGGCGGGCGCGGCCCGCGGCGCGTACGGTCCGTAGCCGGGCGGGATCTGCTGCGGGGGCGCCGCCGGGTGTGCCGCAGCGGTCGGCAGGTACGCGGCCGGTACGGGCGGCTGCCCCCCGGGCGAGGGCTGCGGGACCGGCGCCGGTGCGGCCGGGGACGGGGCCGTCGGCACGACCGTCGGCACCGGCGCCGGGACGGACGGACGGCCCGCCAGCCCCGCGGCCACCCCGGCCGGCAGCCAGTCCTCGGACCGGCGCAGCCCGGCCCCTCCTGCGGCGGCCCGGCACAGCTCGAGGACCTCGGCCGGCGAGGGCCGCTCGGCCGGGTCCTTGGCGAGGCAGCGGGTGACCAGCGGCAGCAGCTCGGCGGGGACTGCGGAGAGGTCCGGCTCCTCGTGCACGATGCGGTACAGGATGCCGTGCGAGGATCCCTCGCCGTACGCCGGGGCGCCCAGGGCCGCGTAGGCGGCGACCTGGCCGAGGGCGAACACGTCGGTGGCCGGGCCGACTTGCCGGCCGGCGGCCTGCTCGGGCGCCATGAACGCCGGGGTGCCGACGGCGACGCCGCTCGCCGTGAGGGAGGTGGCGTCGGCGGCGCGCGCAATGCCGAAGTCGATGACGCGGGGGCCGTCGGAGGCGAGCAGGACGTTGGACGGCTTCAGGTCCCGGTGCACGATCCCGGCCCCGTGGATCACCTGGAGGGCCTCGGCGATCCCGGCGACCAGCATCAGGACGGTCTGCGGCGGCAGCGCGCCGTGCTCGGCGACCGCCGCGGCGAGGGTCGGGCCGGGGACGTAGGCGGTGGCCAGCCACGGGACCGGGCCTTCGGTGTCGCTGTCGATGACGGGCGCGGTGTACAGGCCCTGGACGCGTTCGGCGGACTTCACCTCCCGCCCGAAGCGGCTGCGGAACTCCGGATCCTCGGCGAATTCGGGCCGGATCACCTTGATGGCGACGGGCCGCCCGCCGGGCGTGTGCGACAGGTACACCTTGCCCATGCCGCCGGCACCGAGCACGGCGGCCAGCCGGTAGCCGGCGATCGTCTGCGGGTCGTCCGCCCCAAGTGGGCCGAACACCGCGTCGGTTGCGGACTGACTCATCGCTCTTCTTCCCCCGGGCGTACGGAACAGCCCCCACACCCTAGCCGCTGGTGATCGACTCGCTGGCCGAGGTGCGATGCGCCGCTCCCGGGCTGCGCGCATCATGGAGACAGGACGCTCCTTTCCGCCCGGCTAAGGAGGGCGCGGATGAGTTCCCAGGGGTACGAGCTGGTGTTTTCCGAGGGCCAGGACGCCGGTGAGGACGTCGTCGTCGTGACGGCCACCGGCCAGGCGGGGCCGGGCGGACACCCGGTCTACGCGGATGCGACGGGCATCGTGCGGGCCGAGATCAGCGACCGGGGCGAGGTGCGCGTGCTGGCCTCCGGAGGCGGCCAGAACCCGGCCCGCGTGGTCCGGGTCCGGCCGCTCGAGTGACCGCGGGACCGCACGACCGCGGGACCGTGTGACGGCCGCGTGACGGCCGTGTGACGGCCGCGGCGGGCCTGCCGCGCCCGGTCCCGGTGCGCGGACCCGGCATGGGCTCGATGCCCCAACCAACCTTTCTCATAAGCGACTTGACACCGCCCACTGCGGGGTACGATCAGCGCCGTGGGGCGGTCGGGGGCATACGGACATCAAGGGGCGCGGTGGGCGCTGCGCGCCGCAGGCTGCGCGGCGGCGGGGCTGCTCGCCCTCACCGGCTGCACGTCGTCGGCCGGTACGGGATCCGCGGGCGCCGGAGGCAGCCCGCCGGCGGCCACGGCCGTGCCGTCGGCGTCGGCGTCGGCGTCGGGAGCCACGCCCTCACCGGCACGGGCTCCCGGCGCCGGCGGCACAGGCAGCACCGGCAGCACCGGCGGGCCCAGTACCGCGCCGCTCGTGCCCCGGCTCGACGAGAGCAAGCAGCCGGTCGACGCCGCCGGTGCCCGGGCCCTGCTCGGCCGGATCGTCATCGACCGCGAGGCGTTCGGCCCCGAGGTGGTGCGCAGCAGCCCCTTCGAGAGCGCTCCGGACCGCTGGCCGGTCCTCGACGACGGGTGCGTGTGGCAGACGTCCACCCTGCCGCCCGACGTCCTGGCCACCAGCACGCGCCATTTCCAGGTGCCGGCGGGCGACGGCCACGGCCGCGTGCGGATCAACGCCACGGTGACGGTGCACCGCACCCGCGAGGAGTCCGGCTGGGAGACCGCGCACGCCATGGAGGAGGTGCTGCGCTGCCCCGGCCAGGTGCTGAGTGCCGGCGAGGAGCTGAAGAACCTGTGGGGCGCCTCGCTCTACCTGGGCGAGCAGCTCAACGGCTGGACGGAGGACGCCTTCACCGAATCCGGCCAGTACGTCAGCGAGGAGGACGGCGGCCCCTACCGGTACGTGTGGTCCCAGGGCCAGTTCGGCCCGGTGACCGTGGCCGTCGCCGGCAAGGGCGCGGCGGGCTTCACCGACGACGCCCTCAACGCCCTCGTCGTGCAGGGCACCGGCAGGCTGATGATCCAGCTCAAGCAGGCCCTCGCGAAGGAAGGCGGCTGATGGAGCGGCTCCACCCCTCCGACCCGTCCCGGATCGCCTCCTACCGCCTCCTCGGGCGGCTCGGCACGGGCGGCATGGGCGTGGTCTACCTCGGGCGCACGGACGACGGGGCGCTCGCCGCCGTCAAGGTGATCCGCGCCGAGTACGCCGACGAGGCCGACTTCCGGGCCCGCTTCCGCCGCGAGGCCGCCATCGCCGCCCGGGTGGCGAGCCCCTGGGCGGTGCGGGTCACCGGCTCCGACCCGGAGGCGGCCGAGCCGTGGCTGGCCACCGCGTTCGTCCCCGGCCCCTCGCTCGCCGAGGCCGTCGCCGCCCACGGGCCGCTCCCGCTGCGCTCCGTACGGATCCTCGGCAAGGCCCTGGCCCGGGCGCTGGGCGTGATGCACGGGCAGGGCCTGGTGCACCGGGACGTCAAGCCCGGGAACGTCCTGCTCGGCATGGACGGGCCCCGGCTCATCGACTTCGGCATCGCACGCGGCGGCGAGCACACCGCCCTGACCTCCACCGACGTGGTGATCGGCACGCCCGGTTTCCTCTCCCCCGAGCAGGCCCGCGGCCTCGCCGCCGAGCCGGCGGGCGACGTGTTCTCGCTGGGCTGCCTGCTCGCGTACGCGGCCACGGGCCGGCTGCCGTTCGGTACGGGGGCGGTGGACGCGGTGCTCTACCGCACGGTCCACGACGAACCCGATTTCGGCCCGGAGGTCCTCGCCGACCCCGAGCTGACCGCGCTGCTGCGCACGGCCCTGGCCAAGCACCCCGCCATACGGCCCAGCGCACGGGAGTTGGACGAGGCTCTGGTCGAGGACGAGCCCGGCGGGGGCACCGGCTGGCTGCCCGATCCGGTCGTGGCCTCGATCGCCGAGCGGGCCTCCGCGCTGCTCGCGCTGCCGGGGATCGAGCAGACCGTGGCGGACGAGGCAGCGGCACCCGTGGCCGAGGAGGACCGGGAGGGCGAGGGCGGCCGCGGGCTGACGCGCCGGCGGCTGCTGGGCCTCGGCTCCGCGGGGGCGCTGCTGGCGTCGGGCGGCGGTATCGCCGCCTGGCTCGCGCTGCGCGAACCGGGCGCCCGCACACCGCCCGCGCGGGCGGCTGCGCGCAAGTGGCTGATCGGGGTGCACGCCGACCTCTCCGGGCCGCAGCAGGCTGCCGGGCAGGCCCAGGAGCGCGGGGTGCGGCTGGCCGTGGAGGCCTTCAACTCCCGTACGGACAAGCCCTTCGAGTTCGGGGTGGTCACCGCCGACGACGCCGGCCTGGCCGCCCGCTCCGCGGCCGTGGCGGCCGGTCTCGTCGGCAACCGCGACGTCCTCGCCGTGATCGGCCCCACCGGCAACGCCTCCGTGATGCCCTGTCTGGAGCCGTACGGCGAGGCCGCGTTGCCGGTGCTGACGGTGTCCGCGCTGGGGACCGCCTTCGGCGTCACGGACCGGCGCAGCTTCTTCCAGAACTGCGCGCTCTCCCTGGGCCAGGGCGCCGCCGCCTCCCAGCAGCTCGCGGGTACCCAGGGAGCGCGCCTGCTGGGCCTGATGTGCGACCGCGACGGGGACTCCGAGGGCTGGCAGGCGGTGCTGAACGCGAGCCGCACCATCGGGTTCATCGCGCCGCAGGCCGGCCACTACGCGCGGGTCGTCCCCCGGGGCACCGCGGACCGCTCGCCGGTGGTCGGGGACCTGCTCGCCCGGGGCGTGGACGCGTTCTTCTACACCGGCACCCCGGCCGGGGCCGCGGACGTCGCGGGGCTGCTGGCCGCGGCCGGGTTCAAGGGGCCCCGGGCCGCCGACTACGCCGTCGCGGGGCCGGAGTTCCTCCGGGGAGCCGGCGGGGCCGCCGAGGGCTGGCAGTTCCTCGCCCCGTACACCGGGGCCGGGGAGCCGCGGGCTGCCGGGCTGGTCGAGGTCCACCGGGCCCGGTACGGCTCGCCGCCCGCCCCCTGGACGATCGAGGCGTACGACGCGGCCGCACTGGTCATGGACCGGCTCTCGGCAGCCGCGAAGGGTGGCGCCCGCCCGGCCCGCGCCGAGCTGCTGGCCGCGCTCGGCCGGGGCACGTACCGCGGGGTGGCGAAGGAGTACGTGTTCGACGAGCACCGGCAGGTGAAGGGCAACGCCTACTTCCTCCACCGGGTGGAGAACGGAGCGATCCGCTACGTGGGCCGGGTCGGCGAACCCGCCGCCGGGTAGCGGCCGGTGCGTCCGCTCTCCCCCGCCGACCCGGCCGCGGTCGGGGGGCACCGGCTGCTCGGCCGGCTCGGCTCCGGCGGCATGGGCACCGTGTACCTGGGGCGCTCCCCGGCGGGCGCGCTGGTCGCGGTGAAGGTGATCCGCGCCGACCACGCCGCGGAGCCGGCGTTCCGGGCCCGGTTCCGCCGCGAGGCCGAGGCCGCGGCCCGGCTGTCGGGGCGCTGGCTGGTCCCGGTGGTGGCCGCCGATCCGGAGGCGCGCGAGCCGTGGCTGGCCACCCCGTTCGTCCCCGGCCCGTCGCTGTCCGAGGCGGTCGGCGGGTACGGTCCGCTGCCCGCCGGGAGCGTGAGGGCGCTGGGGGTGCGGCTCGCGGAGGCGCTGGAGCAGGTGCACGCGGCCGGGCTGGTCCACCGCGACGTCAAACCGGGCAACATCCTGCTCGCCCCGGACGGGCCCCGGCTGATCGATTTCGGGATCGCGCGGGCCGTCGGGGCGACCACGCTGACGGCCGCCGACGCGGTGGTCGGCACCCCCGGCTACCTGGCTCCGGAGCAGGCCCGGGCGGGCGCGCCGGCGCCCGGCCCGGCCGGCGACGTGTTCTCCCTCGGCTGCGTCCTCGCGTACGCGGCGACCGGGCGCGGCCCGTTCGGCGGCGGGCATCCGGCCGCGGTGGTGTTCCGTACGGTCCACGACGCCCCCGTACTGGACGGGATGCCCGCGCAGCTGCTCGGGCCGGTCACCGCCTGTCTGGCCAAGGAGCCGGCCGACCGGCCCACTCCGGCGGGGCTGCGGGCCCTGCTCGGCGACGACCCGGACGCCGCGGGCAGCGGGGACTGGCTGCCGGCGCCGCTGCCCCGGCTGATCGCCGAGCGCTCCACCCGGGCCCTGGAGCTGCCCGTCCCGGAGCCCACCCGGCTCGACGCGACCGCCGCGGCGTCGGCCGGGGCACCCACCGCGGCGGCCCGGCCTCAGCCCGCCCGCCGGCTGCTGACGCGGCGGCGGCTGCTCGCCGCCGGCGGCTCCCTGATCGCCGCCGGGGCTCCGCTGGCGTGGTACGCCGCGCGCGGCCGGGGCGGTGGTGACCGCGGGAACGCGCCGTCCGGCGGCGGCGCGCCGCCCACGTACGCCCTCGCCCTCCAGGCCGACCTGAGCGGCCCCGGCGCGGCGGACGGCCAGGCGCACGAGCGGGGTGTCCGGCTCGGCGTGGACCGGCACAACGCCCGCAAGGACGCCGCGTTCCGGCTCGCCCTGCGCACCGCGGACGACGGCGGCGACACCGCGCGAGCGAAGCGGGCCGTGGAGGAGCTGGTCGCCGACCCGGCGGTGGTCGCCGACCCGGCGGTGGTCGCCGTCATCGGCCCCAGCTGGGAGGCACCCGTGCCCGCCCTGGCCGCGGCCTGTCTGGCCGCCGACCTGACACTGCTGCTGGTGGCGGTCAACAGCGGCCAGGCGTCGCAGGCCCAGTGGCGGACGGTGGTCGACACCCGGGCGGGCGCCGAAGGCATCGCGCTGCCGGTGCTGCACTACCTGACCCGGGTCCGGCCCGTGCACCGCACCGCCGTGGTGGAGGACGAGGGCGGCGCGGGCGGTGCCGACTGGCAGCTCACCCGCGCCCTCCAGCAGAGCCCGCCCTCGCAGGGCACGGTCAGCGTCCACAAGGTCCCGGCGGGCGGCTCCGATTTCGCCGGGGCCGTGGACGCGCTCACCCGGGCGGGCGCCGAGGCCGCCGTGTACGCGGGGACCTCCGCCGAACGCGCCGGGGCCTTCGCGCGGGCGCTGGCCGCCGCCGGGTTCGCCGGGCCGCGGATGGGCACGGGGCGGGTGATGGAGCCGGGGTTCCTGGCGGCGGCCGGTGCGGCGGGCGAGGGGTGGCTGTTCGGCACGTTCTTCGCCGACCCCGCGGGGGTGCCCGGCGCGCAGGGGTTCGTCGCCGCGCACCGGGCCGCGTACGGGCAGCCGCCGGCCCGCTGGGCCCTGGAGGCGTACGACGCGGTGGGGCTGGTGGCCGCCGCGCTGGGCGGCCTGGAGGGCGAGGGGCGCGACCGGCCGGGGCTGTCCCGGCGGATCTTCCGCACGCCGTACCAGGGGCTGGCGAAGCCGCTGGCCTTCGACGGGGACACGCACATGCTGTCCGGCACCCGGGTCGCGCACCTGTACCAGGTTCGGTCGGGCGCGTTCCGCTACCTCGGCCCGTACGCGGACGTGACCTCGGCTTCGTGAGCGCGTTACGCCGTCGGGGTTCTCCTGTGCGCCCGTTCGGCCGTACGACCCGAGTGGATGATCATTATTTCGGCTCGCGGGCGCTGTGATGCTGCCATCCGGTCAGGCGCGATCTGGGAGGGCAGCGGGCCGATGTCATCGACGCATGATGCACAAGGGGCAGGACAGGCGCAGACGGGGCAGGCGCAGACGGGGCAGGCGCAGCAGCCGCGGCGGGGCCTGGCGCACCGGGCGTGGGCCGTCGTGGCGGCGGTGACCGGTGTGGCCCTCTTGGTCGCCGCCGCGCCCGGCAGCGTCCCGCAGCCCGCCCGGACCGCCTACCTCGGCGGCCACGCGGACGCCTTCGTCACGCTGCTGGTGGGCCGCTCCCTGGAGGCGGGCCCCGGCGCGGGCGCCCCGGCCTGCAGCGCGGAGGCGTCCCGCGACGGGACGTGCGCCGGCCGGCACCGCCAGCGCGTGCGGGCCACCGCCCGCGGGGCGGGGGCCGTGCTGCGGGAGGCAGCCGGCGGATCCGGCGCTCCCGGGGCAGGACAGGCGGTCTTGCTCCCGACGGACGCCGCGGGCCCCTTCGAGATCGGGCTGGCCGAGCCGGGGCAGCTCACCGACGTCACCGTCCGCGACGCGCACGGGCGCTACGTGGGCGGCGCCCTCGACCGCCGCGGCCGCCGCTGGACCAACACCGAGCCGCTGCGGGCCGGCGAGCGGTACGCCGTCCACGTCGGGGCGCAGGACGCGGCCGGGACCTCGGTCGGGGCGACCCTGGAGTTCCGGACGGCGCCGCCCGCGCAGGGGGGCCGCCTGACGGCGGAATTCGGGCCGAGGCCGGGCACGTACGGCGCCGGGCAGATCGTCACGGCCGCCCTGAGCCGGCCGGTCCCCGCCTCCGACCGGGAGGCCCGCGCCCGGGTCGAGCGGGCGCTGCAGGTCACCTCGGTGCCCGCGGTCGAGGGCGCCTGGCACTGGGTGGACGGCTCGACGCTGCACTACCGGCCGCGTACGTACTGGCCGGCGCACGCGGTGGTGCACGTGCGCAGCGGGCTGGACGGGGTGGAGGTCGGCGAGCACACGTACGGCGGCCCGTCGGAGCCGGTGGACTTCACGGTCGGGGACCGGGTCGAGGCGATCACCGACGCCGCCGCGCACGAGATGACCGTACGGCGCAACGGGCAGGTGCTGCGGAGGATCCCGGTCACCACCGGCAAGGCCGGGTTCCGGACGCGGACCGGCATCAAAGTCGTACTGGGCCAGGAGTACAAGGTCCGGATGCGCGGGGACAGCGTCGGCATCGAGAAGGGCACGAGCGAGTTCTACGACATGCCCGTCTTCTACGCGACGCGGGTGACCTGGAGCGGCGAGTACGTCCATGCCGCGCCCTGGTCGGCCGCCTCGCACGGCGAGGAGAACGTCAGCCACGGCTGCACCGGGATGAGCACGGCGAACGCGGCCTGGTTCTTCGACACGGTGCGGATCGGGGACATCGTCCGGGTCGTGAACAGCGGCGGCGAGCCGATGGCGCCGTTCGACAACGGCTTCGGCGACTGGAACGTCGACTGGCGGGACTGGCTGGCGGGCAGCGCGCTCGCCGATGCGCCCGAGCCGGCCCCGGTGACGGTCTCGCAGCCGTCGGCGCGCACTGCGTCCCGGCTGCAGCCCCTGACCTGATGCCGCCGCACCGGCCGCTGACGGTCGGCCGGTTCGTCCACGAGTCCTAGCGGCGCGGGTTGGGGCACACCTGCCAGGCGAGGTGGTACAGGGTGCTGACGCTGGTGTCCGTGGAGTCCATCGTCATGAAGCTGGTGACGGCCTGCGGGTTGGACGTTCCCGCGTTGACGCGCAGTTCGGTGTTGATGTTGAAGTTTCGCTTCTCGCCGCAGGGCGCCCAGACGAGGTCCGCGTACTCGGTTTTGTCGGTCGCCTGCCAGTTGTCATTGTGCGGGCCGTTGAACTGGTGGGTGCGCTGGGTGGTCTGGGGCATTCCCTGGAAGTAGTAGTTGGCCCGTTCCTGGCCCCATGCGCCGGGCTGGAGGAATGCGAATCCGCGGTAATCCGCCTGGACGATCGCATAGGTGAATCCGGAAGGAACGTGGACGCGCAGATTGAGCTGGCAGTTCTTGCGGAACGAGGTCGGCGGCGCCCCGGGGCCGACCTGTGCCAGGTAGTCACTGTAGGTGACGGTGAAGGCGGTGTTGTCGGGGGCTACGGCCACCTGGGCGGTGCCCTCGCGGCAGCCGGATCCGTTGACCGTGGCGAGCTCGATCACGATCTTGTCGGGGGGTGCGGTGATCTGCGGGGTGTGGCCGGCGGCCCCGGCACCGGGCGTCGCCGTGGCGATCAGCGCGGCGGTCGCGGCGCCGGTGAACAGGGTGCGGGACAGGGAACGGGACATCGTTGTCTCTCCTGACCGTGGTGACCGTGGTGACCGTGATTCGGTGGTTCCTGCGTCGCTCACGTCGTGTCAGACCCCGGGGCATTCCTTCCAGGCGAAGTGGTAGACCGTGCTGACGCTGCCGTCGGTGGAGTCCATGCTCATGAAGCTCAGGGACTGCGGGCTGGACGAGCCCGGGTAGACCCGCAGTTCGGTGTTGACGTTGAGGTTCCGCTCCTCGCCGCAGGGGGCGAAGACCAGGTCGGCGTAGTCGGTCTGGTCGGAGGCCTGCCAGTTGTCGCTGTACGGGCCGTTGAACTGGTGGGCGGTGCGGGCCGTCTGCGCCATGCCCTGGAAGTAGTAGTTGGCGCGCTCCTGGCCGTACGCCCCGCGCTGGAGGTGGGCGAAGCCGCGGTAGTCGGCGCGGGCGATGGCGTACGTGAAGCCCTGCGGCACGTGGATCTGCAGGGCGAGCTGGCAGTTCTTGCGGAAGTCGGTCCCGCTGGAGCCGGCTCCCGCCTGGGCGAGGTAGTTGCTGTACGTGACGGTGAAGGAGGTGTTGTCGGAGGCGGCGGCCACGCTCGCCGTCCCCTGCGGGCACCCCGATCCGTTGACGCCGACGACGTCGACCGTGATTCTCCCGGGCGGATAGGTGGCCGTATCGGCCTGGGCGGGAAGGGCGAGTGCGGACAAGGCCGCCACCGCCGTCCCGACGGCCAGCTTGCGTCGCAGCACCATGCGTTTCTCCATTCATCCGGAGTCGCCGCGAATTTCGGCATGCACATGCCACCACGCGGTGCGGGGGCTGGGAAGGCCGGAAAACGGCCAACCCCGGGCGGGAGGCGGCTACTGGCCTGAAGGGGAGGGGAAGAGGGCGCGGAAGGCGCGGGCGTCGTGGACCGCCGCACCACCGGGATCGTTGTTGAAGTACGCGAACACGTCCGCCCCTTCGGGCCAGGTGTCGGCGATCCGCGCCGCCCACGTGCGCAGGGCCCGCGGCCCGTAGCGCGGCCAGGGCTGCGCCCGGCCCTCGTGGAAGCGGACGTAGCCCCAGTCGGCGGTCCGCCACAGCGGGGTCACCGGGCGCGAGCCGCGGTCGGCCCAGCACAGGGCGGCGGCGCGGGCCGTCAGGACCGCCTGCACGTCCGGATGCCACCAGGAGGGGTGGCGGGGCTCCACCGCCACCCGGGTCCCCGGCGGGAAACAGGCCAGGCAGGCGTCCAGGGCCTGCGGGTCGGCGCGCAGGGTGGGCGGCAGCTGCAGCAGGACCGGGCCGAGCCGGTCGCCGAGGGCGGCGGCGTGCCCCATGAGGCGGGCCACGGGTTCGGCGGGCTCGCGCAGGCGCTTGATGTGGGTCAGGAAGCGGCTGGCCTTCACCGCCATGACGAACCCCTGCGGGGTGCGCTCGCGCCAGGCCGCGAAGGTCTCCGGGGAGGGCAGCCGGTAGAAGGCGTTGTTGCTCTCCACCGTGGCGAACTGGCCGGCGTACTCCTCCAGCCACAGGCGCTGCGGCCGGCCGGCGGGATAGAGGACGCCCGCCCAGTCCCGGTACTGCCATCCGGAGGTTCCGACGAGCACGGGCATGGTGCCGATGATGGCGGGGCGCGGGACGCGGCGCATCCGGCCGGGGGCCGGGAGTGTGCCGGGTCCCCGGCTGGGCAGGCGCCCGGCATGACCTTCCGGCACCCCGCGGAACGCAGCAACGGCAAGGACCGCAAGGGCCGCTTCGAACGGCTGGCCGAGCTCGCCTCGAACTTCACGAGCTCCGCCGTCTTCTCGGTCCTGTGCGTGATCCTGGTGGCGGGTTTCCTCGCCGTCCACGCCGCCGGGCTGCCGATCGAATGGCAGCACCTGGCCGGGGACTCCATCGGGGCGGTGTCCCTCCTCCTGCTGGCCTTGCTGAAGAACACCGAGCGGCGGGCCGAACACGCCATCCAGCGCAAGCTCGACGCGATTGCCTCGGCCCTGCTGGAACAGCAGGAGGGCCGCCAGGGCGACGCCCACGAGGACCTGGAGGAAGCCATCCGCATGGAAGAACGCCTCTAGCCCCCGGCGGACCGGCCGAACCGGGCCGCCGCCCCCACCCCCTGGACGGGGCCCGGCATTCCCAGCCTCGCCGGCGTTCGAGGCGCGGGTCCGGGCGAAGCCGGGGCCCGGCAAAACCAGCCCCGCCGGGCCCGGGCTTCGGAGCCGGGGTCCGGCAAAACCAGCCTCGCCGGCGATTGAGTGGGGGTCCCCCCGGACGGAGTCTGGGGGAGGGTCCGGGCAGAGCCCGGTACCCGGCGAAGCCGGGTTCCTCGGGGCGCCGCCCCAAACCCCGCGCCTCAAATGCCGGCGAGGCTGGAAAGGCGAACCTCCCGCTCCGAAAGCAGGGGCAGCGGCCCCGCCATGGCCTACGGGGGGCGCCGCCCCGCCCGGGCTTGGGAGCCGGGGCCCGGCAAAACCAGCCCCGCCGGCGATTGAGTGGGGGTCCCCCCGGACGGAGTCTGGGGGGGTCCGGGCAGAGCCCGGTGCCCGTCGAAGCCGGGTTCCTCGGGGCGCCGCCCCAAACCCCGCGCCTCAAATGCCGGCGAGGCTGGAAAGGCCGGGCCCTCGGTTCAGGCGTCGGCGGAGCCGGCCGGGCTTCCGGGGCTCCGCCCCGGACTCCGCGCCTCAAACGCCGGCGGGGCTGAAATTGCCGGACCCCGGCTGCGAAGGCCGGAGCAGCTGGATCTTGCCGACCCTGGCTTCGACAGCGGAAGGGCAGGCTGAGATTGCCCGGTGCTTCGTCGGAGACGGCGCCTGCGGGCGAAGGCAGGGGCCGGCACATCCGGCCTCGCCGGCGATTGAGTGGGGGTCCCCCCGGACGGAGTCTGGGGGAGGGTCCGGGCGGAGACCGGGGCCCGGCGGGGCCGGGTTCCTCGGGCGCGGGTGGCTAGTCGGCGCCGGGGTGGGGCATTTGGAGGGCCAGGGCGATGAGGAGGGCGGCCAGGCCCGCGGCCAGCCAGGCCAGGTAATCGCCCACCAGCCCCGAGTGGAGGCGGCGCAGGGGCAGGACGGCGGCGCGGAGCGCGCTGCGCAGGCGGGCGCCGCCGGGCCACCACAGGCCGGCCGCGGCCAGCAGGCAGGCGAGGGCCGCGGACAGCACGCCGAGGCCCACGCCCGCCGCGGTCCACTCCATCGGCGGCGCGCTGCCGCCGGCCGAGGCGGCGTACCCCGTCCGGTCGGTGAACAGGGCCCCGCCGTGCCCGAGGCCCCGCGGCACGGACCCGACGGTGCCGACCAGCAGGCACATCCCGAGCAGCGCGGCCGGCACGGCCACCATGGGCCCGCGCGGTGACCGCCGGGCGGCCCGCACCTCCGGCTCCTCCCCCTCCCCCGTGGTCTCCGCGTCGGCGGCGCCCTCGCGCGGCCGCGGGCCCGCCCCCAGGAAGATCCGGGCGGCGGCGCGCAGCAGCGTGCCCCCGGTCACCGCCGACACCACCAGGAACACCGGCACCAGGGCGGTGCCCGCGGCCTCCTCCTCCAGCGCCTTGCCCAGCCCCGCCCCGAACGGCGGCAGCCCGGCCAGGACCAGCGCGCCGAGGGCGAAGAGGAGGCCGACGGTGCGGTGGGCGCGGGCCCTGCCGTACAGGCCGTGCTCGTCGACGGACCCGTACTGGTCGAGCAGGACCCCGCTGAGCCCGAACAGGGCGGCCTTGGCGCAGCCGTGCCCGGCCACGTACACGGCGGTGGCGCCGGTCGCGGCCGGCGTGAGGAGGGCGACGCCGACGAGGAACAGCCCGACGTGGCTGACGGTGGAGAAGGCCAGCATCCGCTTCAGGTGGCGCTGCGGCCAGCACATCAGCGCCCCCAGCAGGGCCGTGACCACGCCGACCGTCACGAAGGTGGCCCGGAAGGCATCCTGCGGGATCCCGCCGGGCCCGGCGAAGACTGTCCAGTAGACGCGGCCGACGCCGTACACGCCCAGTTCGACCATCACCCCGGACATGAGCATGCACACCGGCGTGGGCGCCACCGCATGCGCATCGGGCAGCCAGAAGTGGAACGGCACGGCGGCGGCCTTGACCAGGAAGGCGGTCATGACGAGGACGAACGCGGCCACGGTCAGGGCATCGGCGCCGTGCCCGGCCAGCTGCTTCCCGAGGCGGGCGAGGTTCAGCTCGCCGGTACGGGCGTACAGCATGGCGATGCCGAGCAGCGACCCGTACGCGGCGAAGGAGGTGACGAGGCCGAAGGCCAGGGCGCCCTGGAGCGGGCGCGGGTCCTCGATGCGGTAGCCGGTGAGCGCGTACGCGGCGACGCTCATCAGCTCGAAGAAGACGAAGGCGTTGAAGAGGTCGGCGGTGAGCGCGAAGCCGGTCATGCCCGCCTCGAAGAGCAGGATCAGCGCGGGGAAGAGCCCGGCACGGTCGCCGGACGGCTCGTCGAAGTAGCGCCAGGCGTAGACGATCACGGCGAGGACGAGGACCGAGGCCAGCAGGGCCAGGCCGGTGCCGAGCGGGTCCGCCAGCAGCACGATCCCGATCCGCGCCGGATGGCCGCCCATCCGGGCGGCCGCCCGCTCGGCCGCGTGGGGCCACAGCAGGGCCAGGCAGGCGACGTCGGCGGCCGCCGCGGCCGTCGCGAGGAGGTCGCAGCCGAGCCGGGGCAGCCGGCGGCCGGCCACGGCCAGGACGGCGGCCCCGATCAGCGGGATGGCCACGGCGAGCGGCAGCAGGGTCTCGGCGGCGAGGAGCGGCGCGGCGGCGAGGAGCACGGCCGCACTCAGCCCCGCAGCGCGGTGAGCGCCTGCGGGTCGACGGTGCCGTGGCGTTTGCGCAGCTGGATGGTGAGGGCGAGCAGGAGGGCGGTCACGGTGGCCCCGACGACGATGTCGGTGAGCGTCAGGGCCTGCACGACGGCGTCGACGACGGGCCGGCTGCCGGGGGTGAGGTCGCCGTAGACGGGGGCGGTGGCGCCGCGGCGGTAGCCGACGCCCAGCAGCATCAGGTACGTGGAGGACTGCGCGACGGCGAGGCAGCCGACGGCGTGGATGAGGTTGCGGCTGGTCACCAGGCCGTACAGGGCGACGAGCAGCACCCATCCGGCGGCCAGGAACGGCAGGGCGGCCATCGGCTCCTCCATCAGCTCTCGTCCTCCTTCGGGCCGCGCCCGGACGGCCCGCCCGGCTCGGTGATCTCGACGGCCTGGTCGAGGAAGTGGGCGAGCAGCACGATCAGCCCGGAGCCGACCTCGATGCCGACCGCGGCGTTGAAGAGCGGGACCATGCCGCCGGAGGTGATCGTGTTGAACTCGCCGAAGGGCAGCACGTTCTCCAGGAACGCGCCGCCGGCCGCGAGGCCCGCCAGGCCCAGCGCGGTGAAGGACGCCGCGGCGAGCACGTCGGCGGCGTCGAGCGCGGCCAGCGGCCGGACCCGTTCCAGGACCCGGTAGTCGGCGGCGAGGTAGGCCAGGTGGAGGGCGGTGGCGAGGACGACGCCGCCCTGGAAGCCGCCGCCCGGGGTGAGTTGCCCGTGGGCGACGATGTACGCGCCGACGGTCAGGGCGACGGGCAGCAGGGCGGCGCCGAACAGCCGGGTGGTGGGCAGGGCCTGCTCCGCGCGGGGCGGCGCCCGGTGCTCGTCGCGGGCGAGGCGCAGCAGCAGGGTGGAGGCCAGGACGGCGGCGAGCAGGATGGTCTCCTCGCCGAGGGTGTCGAGGGCGCGGAGGTCGAAGTTCACCGAGGACACCACGTTCGCGGTGCGGTGGGCGAGGGCGGCGGCGACGGCGCGCTCGCCGTAGGGGTGGCGGTCGGTGCCGAAGGGGGGCAGCCGCAGGGCGGCGGCGGCGAAGAAGGCGCCGATCACGGCGGCGGCGCAGCCGAAGAGGACGGTGCGGGGGAAGTCCTTCACGGCCGCCGCCCGCCCCGCTCCCCGGCCGCATGCCGCCCGCCCCCCTCCCCGGCCGCCCGCTCCTCCGGGGACGCGCAGGCCTGCTCGTCCGCCGGCGGGCGCCGGACCTTGCGGGCGGTCAGCAGGATCAGCAGCGGGGTCAGCGCCGTGCCGACCGCCAGTTGCGAGAGCGCGACGTCGGGGGCCTGGAGGACGGTGAACAGGACGGTCAGGGCGAGTCCGAGGACGGCGAGCGCCACCGCCTGGCGCACCGGCTCGCGGCACAGCACGGCGAGGGTCGCGGCCGCGACGACGAGCAGCAGGGCCGTGGCGGTCAGCGCGTCATCCATCCTGGTGCTCCTCGGCGACCGCCTTGCCGACGGCGATGGTGGTGACCGTGCCGCCGACGGCGAACAGCAGGCCGATCAGGAGCGTCTTCACGGCGGCCCGCCCCGCGCCCTGCTCCAGGGCCACGGCGCAGGCGATCAGCGGGACGCCGAGCCCGGACGCCGGGGTCAGCGCGTGCAGCCGCTCCAGGCCCCCGCGCAGCAGGGCGAGCGCCGCCGCGCCCGCGAGGACGCACGCGGTGCCCGCCCACAGCAGGACCGCGGCCACGTCAGCCGTCCCCGGAGGACGGCCGGGGCCCGGCGAAGCGGGTGAAGACCAGCACCCCCGCCGGGGAGAGCACGGCGAGGACGAGCGCCAGGTCCTGGTAGGAGGGCCGCCCGTACGCCATCGGCAGGACGAGCAGCACGGCGCCGACCACGGTCCCGGCCAGACAGAGCCCGACGAGGCGCCGCACGGCGCTCCCCCGGCCCGCGGCCCACAGGCAGACGGGGAACGCAACCGCGAGCAGCACGAGCGCAGCCGCCTGCCACGCGCCCGCCGGCAGGGAGCCGGCCGCGACCGGCCCGAGCGTCGAGGGCCGGGGCGGCAGAGGCGGGGTCACCGGGCGCCGCCCCGGTCGGTGACGGCGCGCTCCGGGGCGGCGGGGTGGCTCGCGAGGGTGTGGACGACGGCCTCCCGGGTGCCTTCCGGCAGGTCGACGACGCAGGTGTCCGCGGACCATCCGAGGGCCGCGCCGGCCCAGCCCGGGTCCGCCCCGGTCCTCAGGCGGACCCGCCGGGTGCGGGCGGTCCGGGTCCGCGGCCGGGCGAGGGCGGCCAGCAGTACGCCCAGGCCGCGCACCGCGGCCACCGGCAGCGCCGCGCACGCGCGGGGCGCGCCCGCCCAGCCGCGGACCCCGACCCCCGCCGCCCGCCGCGTCTGACGGGCCACGACGGCCGCAGCGGCCGCCACAGCCGCGGCCACGAGCAGTTCCACGGGGTCCGGCGAGCTGATCGACACCACCGTCATCCCCGTCAGCACCGCCCACCACACCAGCAACTCGACCGCCGCGCCGCGCACCGTGCCGTGCCTCCCGTCCCGTGCCGCCCCTTCGCCTGGCCGCAGGCACCGATTCTCGGCATCCGCGCCCCGTCCGCCGCCCGTGCCACACCCGGCGCGGGCGATGCGGCCGGGCCCCGTCACCCGTCCGGCGCAACCGCGGCCCGGCTCCGCTCCCGCCCGCCCGGGCCGGTCGGCGCGCGGCGGCCCGGGCCCGGCCGCGCTACGCTCGGACGGGGTGAGGGACGGGGCGTAGGAGAGGAATGATGCTGATGTGCCGATGGCTCGCCTACTCCGGCTCGCCGATGCTGCTCGACGCCGTGCTCTACCAGCCGGAGCACTCGCTGATCGACCAGAGCCTGCACTCCCGTATGGGGGTCGAGTCCACCAACGGCGACGGCTTCGGCATCGGCTGGTACAGCATGGACAACGAGGACGGCACGCCGGCCGTCTTCCGGGACATCGGGCCCGCGTGGAACAACCGCAACCTGCGCGAGCTGGCCGCGCACGTCCGCTCGCAGCTGTTCTTCGCGCACGTCCGGGCGTCCACCGGTTCGGCCATTCAGCAGACCAACTGTCACCCGTTCCGGCACGGTCGCTGGCTGTGGATGCACAACGGTGCGATCACCGACTTCCACCGCCTCCAGCGCGACCTGTGCATGGCCGTCGACCCGGCCCTCTTCCCGTGCATCGAGGGCTCGACCGACTCCGAGGTGATGTTCTACCTGGCCGTCACGTTCGGCCTCGACCAGGACGTCCCCGGCGCGGTCGCCCGGATGGCGGGCGTGGTGGAGCGGCTCGGCAAGGAGCACGGGGTGGCGGACCCGCTCCAGATGACGATCGCGGTCAGCGACGGACTGCGGGTGTGGGCCTTCCGCTACTCCAGCCAGGGCAAGTCCCGCTCGCTGTTCTACAGCAGCCGCGCCGACAGCGTGCGCCAGCTGTACCCGGAACTTCCCTACATGCGGAAGGTGTCAGACGACACCCGGCTGGTGGTCTCCGAACCCCTCGGTGACCTCCCGGGCCTGTGGAACGAGCTCCCCGAGGCGAGCTACGCGATCGTGCCCTCGGACGGGCCGGAGGACTACCTGCCGTTCATCCCCGAACTCCCCTGAGCGGGGCCGCCGGCCGCGGCGCCGCGGCCCCCGCCGGGGCCGCGGCCGGCGCATCCCTGCCGGTGGATCCGTACGTCAGCAGATGCGGGGCAGTTGTTCGCCGATCGGCAGGTCCACCACGCGGGTGCCGCCGAGGCCGGTGCGGGCCACGACGATCCCGGGATGGGCCTCGACCGCCTCGCCGATCACCGCCGCGCGCCGGCCCAGCGGGTGGGCGTGCATCGCGTCGAGGACGGCGTCGGCGTGCTCCCGGGGGACGAACGCGACCAGCTTGCCCTCGTTGGCCACGTACAGCGGGTCGAGACCGAGGATGGCGCAGGCGTTGCGCACCGTCTCGGGGACCGGCACCCGGCCCTCGTTGACGACGACGCCCGTACCGGCGGAGGCGGCGATCTCGCACAGGGCGGCGGCCAGGCCGCCCCGGGTGGGGTCCCGCAGGACGTGCAGGTCGGGGGTGACGGCCAGCATGGCCCGGACGAGCCCGTGCAGCGGGGCGCAGTCGCTGACGGTCTCCACGTCGAAGCCGAGGTTCTCGCGGACGCTCATGATGGCCACCCCGTGCAGGCCGATCTCGCCGCTGACGATGACCACGTCGCCGGGCACGACCCGCTGGGGGCGCAGGTCCACGCCGTCGGGGATCAGTCCGATGCCCGCGGTGTTGACGTAGATGCCGTCGCCGTGGCCCGCCTCGACGACCTTGGTGTCGCCGGTCGCCACCTCGACCCCGGCGGCGCGGGCCGCCGCGCCGAGGGCCTCGGCCACGCGGGCCACCACGGAGAGCTCCACGCCCTCCTCCAGGATGAACCCGCAGGACAGGTACGCGGGGTGGGCGCCGCTCATCGCGAGGTCGTTGACGGTGCCGTTGACCGCGAGGTCGCCGATGCTGCCGCCGGGGAAGAACAGCGGCCGGACCACGTAGGAGTCGGTGGAGAAGGCCAGTCGGGCGCCGCCGAGGGTGACGGCGGCGCTGTCGCCGAGCCGGCCCAGTACGGCGCCGCCGTAGGCGGGGGCGAAGACGTGCTGGACGAGTTCGGCGGAGAGCGCGCCCCCGCCGCCGTGGCCCATGACCACGCGGGGACGGTCGCGCAGCGGGGCGGGGCAGGTCCAGCCGGTGACGTCGAGTGCGGTGTCAGACAACGGGGGTCGCCTCCAGCGGTGCGGTGGCCGCGGCGGTCCCGTCACCGGCCGCCGGCACGGACCCGGGCAGGGACTCGGGCACGGGCGCCGGGCGGGGGGTGCGGGCGGCGGGGGTGATGTCGAGGCGCCGGTAGAGGTAGTACGCGGCGCACGCGCCCTCGCTGGAGACCATGGTGGCGCCGAGCGGGTTGCGCGGGGTGCAGGTGGTGCCGAACGCCTCGCACTCGTGCGGCTTGATCAGGCCCTGGAGGACCTCGCCGCTGCGGCAGGCGGCCGGCTCGCGGGTGGTGATGCCGGTGACGCAGAAGCGGTGTTCGGCGTCGAAGTCCCGGTAGCGGGCGGACAGCCGCCACCCGCTGTCGGGGATGACCCCGATGCCCCGCCAGGCCCGGTCGGTGACCTCGAAGACGTCCTCGAGCATGGCGAGGGCGGCCGGGTTGCCCTCCGGGCGCACGGCCCGGGCGTAGGCGTTGTCGACGGTGTGCTCGCCGCGTTCGAGCTGGCGTACGGCCCGGCGCACGCCTTCGAGGATGTCGAGCGGCTCGAAGCCGGTGACCACGATGGGGACGCGGTGGCGGGCGGCGAGGTCCGGGTACTCGGCCATGCCCATCACGCTGCACACGTGCCCGGCGGCGAGGAAGGCCTGCACCCGGCAGCTCGGCGCGTTCATGATGGCCTCGATGGCCGGGGGCACCCGGACGTGGGAGACGAGCAGGCTGAAGTTGGGGATGCCGAGCTTCTTCGCCTGGTACACGGTCATGGCGTTGGGCGGGGCGGTGGTCTCGAAGCCGATGCCGAAGAACACCACCTGGCGGTCGGGGTTCTCACGGGCGATCCGCAGGGCGTCGAGCGGGGAGTAGACGACGCGTACGTCGCCGCCCTCGCCGCGCACCTGGAACAGGTCGCGGCCGGTTCCGGGGACGCGGAGCATGTCGCCGAAGGAGCAGAAGACCACCTCGGGGCGGGAGGCGATCTCCAGGGCCTTGTCGATGACCTCCAGCGGGGTCACGCACACCGGGCAGCCCGGGCCGTGGATCAACTCGACCTGGTCGGGCAGGAGTTGGTCGATCCCGTGCCGGATGATGGTGTGGGTCTGGCCGCCGCAGACCTCCATGAGCGCCCAGGGGCGGGTCACGGTGGCGTGGATGTCGTCGAGCAGGCGCCGGGCGAGCTCGGGGTCCTGGAATTCGTCCATGTACTTCACTGCGCCTGTGCCTCCTGCACGGCCCCGCCGGCCTCCGCTGCCGCCCGCTCCCACGGGTCGCCGAACTCCTCCTGGAGCATGCCGAGTTCGGCGAAGAGTTCGAGGGTCTGCCGAGCGGACTCCTCGTCCAGGCGCTGCAGGGCGAACCCGACGTGGACGATGGCGTACTCGCCGACCTGCAGGTCCGGCAGGTACTCCAGGCACACCTCCTTGACCACTCCGCCGAAATCGACGGTCGCCATCCGGGTGCCGTCCTTCTCGCCGATGTCAAGCACTCTGCCGGGTACCGCCAGGCACATGGCCCTCTCCTTGCTGTGGGTGGTGCGGGGCGCAGGCCGCCACCATGAGCTGGCCGAGGGCCAGGCCGCCGTCGTTCGGCGGGACGCGGTGGTGGCGCAGGACGGTGAAGCCGCGCTCGCGCAAGCGGCGGGCGCAGGCCGAGGAGAGCACGGCGTTGGCGAAGACCCCGCCGGTGAGGGCGACGGTGCCGAGGCCGTGCCGTTCGCGCGCGAGGCCGGCGAGGGTGGCGACGAGGCCGGCTACGGCGGCGTGGAAGCGGGCGGCGACGAGCGGCGCCGCGGTGCCGGCCCGCAGGTCGGCCACCACGGCGGCGAGCAGGGGCGCCGGGTCGGCCAGGACGGGGGCCGCTGCCGGCACGCCCGGGCCGGAGGCGCCCGCGGACGGCTGCCCGGGCCGCAGGGCGAAGGCGTAGCCGTCACCCTCCCCTGCCGGGCCCGCCGACAGGGCGGCGGCCTCGAGCTCGATCGCGGCCTGGGCCTCGTACCCGGCGAGGTGGCAGACGCCGGCCAGGGAGGAGACCGCGTCGAAGAGCCGGCCCATGCTGGAGGTGGGCACGCAGTTCAAACCGCGCTCCAACTGTCGCTCCAGGACGCGCAGTTCCTCGGGCGTGCATACCGCGGCGCACGGCAGGTCCGGATCCCAGGTGAGGCCCGCGGCCCGCAGGTGGGCGAGGGCCATCCGGTACGGCCGGTGCACGGCGGCGTCGCCGCCCGGCAGCGGGACGTACGCCAGGTGGGCGAAGCGGTGGTGGCCGCGGTAGTCGGCGAGGAGGACCTCCCCGCCCCACACCGCACCGTCGTCGCCGTACCCGGTGCCGTCGAAGGCGATGCCGATGACGCGCTCGCCGCCGTCCAGGCCGTGTTCGGCCATGGCGGAGGCGATGTGGGCGTGGTGGTGCTGGACGCCGGTCAGCGGGCGGCCGGCGGCGGCGCGCCGGGCCCGGGCGGTGGAGCGGTAGCCGGGGTGCAGGTCCGCGGCGAGCAGGGCGGGCCGCACGCCCGTGATGGACTCCAACTGCTGCTCGGCGCGCGCGAAGGCGTCCTGCGTGGCCAGGTCGTCCATGTCGCCGATGTGCGCGGACAGCCAGGCCTTGCGGCCCTCGCCGAGGCAGAGGGCGTTCTTCAGGTCCCCGCCGGCGGCGAGTACGGGCGGCACCGGGAGCGGCAGGTCCAGCGGCAGCGGCGCATAGCCCCGGGCGCGGCGCACGAGGAGTGGTGCGCCGTCGCAGATGCGCACCACCGAGTCGTCGCAGGGCACGTGGATGGGGCGGTCGTGGGTGAGCCAGGCGTCGGCGAGTCCGGCGAGGCGCTCCAGGGCCTCGGCTTCGTCGGTGACGATGGGCTCGCCGGACAGGTTGCCGCTGGTCATGACGAGCAGGCGGGGGCCGGGCGGGTCGCCGGGCAGCCCCAGCAGCAGGTGGTGCACGGGCGTGTACGGGAGCATCACGCCGAGGTCGGGGCAGCGCGGGGCGACCTCCTCGGCGACCGCCCCGCGCTCCGCGCCCGGGCGGCGGCGCAGCAGGACGACGGGCCGGACGGGCCCGGTCAGCAGGGCCCGTTCGGCGGGGTCGATGCGCACCAGCGGTTCGATGTCGGCGGTGTCGCGGGCCATCAGCGCGAACGGCTTGTCCCCGCGGCCCTTGCGGCGGCGCAGCTCGGCGACGGCGCCGGGGTGGGCGGCGTCGCAGGCGAGGTGGTAGCCGCCGAGGCCCTTGACGGCGAGGACCGCCCCGCCGGCCAGGAGTCGGCGGGCCTCGGCGACCGGGTCCGCTCCGGCCGCCTCGCGCGGCGGCGACCCGACGAGGAGGCGCAGCCGGGGCCCGCAGGCGGGGCATGCCACGGGCTGGGCGTGGAAGCGCCGGTCGGCGGGGTCGGCGTACTCGCGGGCGCAGTCGGGGCACATCGGGAAGCGGGCCATGGTGGTGTGCGCCCGGTCGTACGGCAGCCCGGTGACGATGGTGAAGCGGGGGCCGCAGTGCGTGCAGGTGATGAAGGGGTGGCGGTGGCGCCGGTCGGCGGGGTCCGCGAGCTCCGCGAGGCAGGCGGCGCAGGTGGCCGTGTCCGGGGAGACGAGGGTGCGGGCGGGGCCGCCGGAGCGGGAGGCGACGATGGCGAAGCCGCGGCCTCCGGCGGCGGGGACCTCGCAGTGGTCCACGGCGTGGACGACGGCGAGCGGCGGGGCGTCGGCAGCGAGCCGCTCGCAGAAGGCCGACACGGCCGCCGGGGCGCCCTCGACCTCGGCGACCACGCCCTCGGGGGTGTTGGTGACGTGCCCGGCGAGGCCGAGCCCGGTCGCGCGGGTGTACACGTACGGCCGGAAGCCGACGCCCTGCACCACGCCGCGCACGGTGATCCGCCGGCGCTGCACGTCCTCCATCAGCGGGCGGCCGGTGCCGGGGCGTGCCGGTGGTCGCCGTGCGCGGCGTGGTCATCACCGTGCCCTGCGGGGCCGTGGTCGTGGTCGTCCGGGCCGTGGTCGTGCCCGTCTGCGTGCCCGTGCCCGTGCCCGTGCCCGTGCCCGTGCCCGTGGTGATGGTGGTGTGCGGGGTGCTGCTGCCCGGCCATGACGGGTGCGTGCACGGCCGAGCCGTCGCCGGCCGCCAGCGCCCGGTCCAGCAGCGCTCCCGCGCCCTCGCCGGTGCGCGCGGAGGTCAGGAGCACCTCCACGCCCGGGTTGACCTGCTGGACGTGGGCGCGGAAGGCGGCCTCGTCGAACTCCGCGGCCTGCGCGAGGTCGGTCTTGGTGACCACCACGAGCTGGGCCAGCCCGAACGCGGTCGGGTACTTCAGCGGCTTGTCCTCCCCCTCGGTGACGGAGGCGAGCACCACCCGCAGCGACTCCCCGAGGTCGTACGAGGCGGGGCAGACGAGGTTGCCGACGTTCTCGACGAACAGCAGCCGGGTGTCCTCGGGCAGCCAGCCGTCCAGGTGGCGGCCGAGCATGGCGGCCTCCAGGTGGCACAGCCCGTCGGTGAGCACCTGCTTGACGGGGACGCCCGAACGCGCCAGCCGCGTCGCGTCGTTCTCGGTGGCCAGGTCGGCCGTGAGGGCGGCGACGGGTACTGCGCGCCCGCGCGCCAGGCCGAGTTCGCGCTCCAGCAGGGCCGTCTTGCCGCTGCCGGGGCTGGACAGCAGGTTGACGACGGTGGTGCCGCGGGCGGTGAGTTCGCTGCGCAGGGCGTGCGCGGCTCCGTCGTTCTTGGCGAGGACCGCCTGCTTCAGGTCGACCACACGGCACATGCTTCAGCGCTCCTCGACGATCGGTTCGCGGGTGGGGGCGTACGGGCGCGGGGCCGGGGCGGTGCATCCGGCCGCCGGGCCGTCCTCCCAGCGGGCTCCGGTGATCTGCAGCTCGCGTCCGCAGACGAGTTCGACCTCGCCGGCCCGGTCGCAGCGGGGGCAGGCCAGCCGGGGCGGCATGCCGGCCGCCCAGTCGTGCGTGCAGGACCGGCAGCGGGCGCGGGCGGCCACCGTCTCGGTCTCGAGGGCGGCGCCTTCGAGGAGGGTGCCCGCGCAGGCCAGTTCGAAGCAGAAGGCCAGGGCGTCGGGTACGACGCCGGCCAGTTCACCGACCTGGAGCCGGACCGAGGTGACGGCGCGCGCGCCGGCGGCCTCGGCAGCCTCCTCCACCTGGCCCACCACGGCCATGGCGATCGACATCTCGTGCATGGGACTCCGTCCTGCCGGGCCTCATTAGACCGGGCGGCGCCCGCACGGGGGGCCGGGCACGCCGACGCGCCGGGCACGCCGTACGCCATTCGGGCGCGGGCGCGGCCACGGCGCGCGGGCAGGGGTCGGGGCGGCCGGCGGGCGGCCGTCACATACGGCGGATGCGCAGGTAGCGCTGGAGGTCCGGCAGGACCGACTTGAGCACGCAGGCGAGGGCTGCGGCGGCGGCCGCGCCGCCGATGATGGCTTTCTTCACAGGGGGTCCTCCTCAGGTGGCGGCGACGCCGGGGTCGGTCTCGATCGGTGCCCGGCCCGGCCGTTTTCGGACGAGGTCCAGCACCATCCGTACGGCCTCCGGCACGGCGGCGGCCACCGGGGCGCTGAGCCCGATCCCCTCGTCGAGGCAGTCGGGTTCGCAGCCGACGACCCAGATGTGCCGGGGCGGGGTGGCCCCGGTGCCGGCGCACAGGGTGCCGAGCAGGGCCAGCACGGCGTCGGGCGACATGTGGTGCCCGTCGAGTACGGCGCCCTGCGGGGCGACGGGCTCCGCGTCCGGGCCGGCGGCGTCGATCAGGTACAGGGTTCCGGGCTCGGCGCCGCGGGCGGTGGCGTCGACCAGGACGAGCGTGTCGTAGCCGTCCAGGAGCCGGTAGGCGAGGTGGACGCCGCGGATGCCGATGTCGGCGGTCTCCACCCCGTCGGGCAGGGGCGCCCCGGAGGCGGAGAGCCTGCGGACGGTCTCGACGCCGAAGCCGTCGTCGCCGAGGAAGACGTTGCCGATGCCCGCGATCAGGGTCCGGCCGCTCACGCGTCCTCCAGGGGGGCGAGTTCGTCGGGCTGGAAGTACAGGAACCGGCCCTGGGCGCGGCGGATGTCGGCCCCCGGGTCGCCGTCGACGGTGACGGCGAGGTGCACCCCGCCGTCGACGTCCCGCAGGACGGCCTCGACGAGGGCGGTGCGCCCCTGCAGGAACAGGTCCTGGGCGTCGGTGCGGCGCAGGCCGGGGCGCAGCACGACCCGGCTGCCCGGGCCCACCGGCGTCCCGCCGACCAGGACGCGGTCGCCGTGCGGGGCGGCCGGATCCGTGTGCTCCGGGTCCCACCAGGGGGTGTCCGGCCGGAACAGGGCCTCCCCGCCGGGGAGTTCGGGCCCGTCCTGGACCGGTTGCGCGGCCCCCGGCTCGGTGATCTCCCGCAGGGCCCGGACGGCGCCGTGGAGCCGCTCCAGGATCTCCGGGGGCATGGTGTCGGCGAGGTCGACCACGGCGGCCGCGCGGACGTCGGTCCCGCGGGCCTCGCGCTTCTCCTCGTCGGTCAGGGCCGCGGTGCGCAGGGCGAGGATCTCGTCGATCTCGGTGGCGTCGTACATCGCTCCGGCGCTCTCGGGGGCGATGCGGGGGTGGTCCTCCAGGATGATCGGGGAGGACAGGACCACGTCGGCCCGGCCGTCCTCGCCCGCGAGCACCGGCCAGGTGTGCCGGTTCGTGCAGCCCCCGACGACGGCCCGGGCCCACTCGGGCGGGTCGGTCATCGACAGGAACGAGCCGGCGCTCAGCCCGAGCAGCAGGTGGGAGGCGACCAGGGAGCGCGCCAGGGCGGCCTCGCGCCCGGCACCCTCGGGCGGCGGCGTCCAGTCGCCGGTGTTCTCGACGACGGCCGTGAGCTTCAGCGCCCGGTACGGCAGGTCGAGCGGGTCGGCGTGCAGCCGCACCACGCCGTCGACGCGCTCGGTGCGCCGCACCAGGCGGCCCACCGTCCGGCCGTCGGCGCCGGGGACGGGCTCGGTCTCCTCGCGGGCGGGCCGGGTGAAGGGCAGGCAGACCTCCCCGGCCTCCAGTTCGGCGACGGGGACGGTCATCTCCACGCGCTCCTCGGTCCCCTCGTCCCACGGGACGAGGACCCGGTCGGGCAGGTGGAGGGCCGGGACGTCCGCGAAGGTGCCGTCCGCGCGCACCTCCTCGACGGTGCGGCGGCAGGGGTGCAGGAAGCGCAGTTCGACGGCGACGTCCGCCCGGCCGCGCGGTTCCATCACCAGCTCGGTGCGCTGGCAGGAGGGTTCGCCGTGGTCGGGGCCCCAGGCGGGCGGGACCAGGACGCCGAACTGCCAGCGCATCCGGTTCTTCGCGGCCGACGCCCGGTACGGGTAGAGGACGTAGCCCTCGAACAGGACGGCGTCGGCGACCTGCCGGGCGAGGGCGAAGCGGGAGGCCGGCAGCTCCGTGGTGGCCGTGGTCATGGCGCCGTCCTCTCGGTGGCGCGCGGCAGGACCGCGCCGGACCGGGCGGCGCGGGAGGCGCGGGAGGCGTCCGGGGCGCGGGGCTCCGGGGGTGGCGGGCCGGCGGCCCCGGCCGCGTCGAGGAGGGAGCGTACGGTCGCCTCCCAGGACGCGAGCGCGTGGCGCGAGCGGTAGGCGAGCAGCTCCTCCAGGGTGGCGCGGGGCAGCCGGAGCCAGCCGGAGCCGGGGAAGTGCTGCTCGATCATCTCCCGCCAGACCGCGACGGGCATCCGGTACGCGGCCTCGCGGTCCCAGGGCACCGGCTCGACGTGGAAGCCGCCGGCCCCGGTAAAGGCCGTACCGGAGAACAGCATCAGCAGCGGCACCTCGCCGTCCTCGAGGGCGGCGAGGTAGCGGCCGGCCCCGATGTCCATGTCGTAGGTGCAGGGGACGGGCACGTCGGTCTCGGTCTCGCCTGTGAAGCCGGGGACCATGACGGCGACCTGGGCGAACTGGACGGGCTGGAGGGTGGTGCCCCACCGGGAGCGGTCGCCGAACAGGTCGTGCAGCGCCGCGGCTTCGGCGTCGCTGTAGGCGCCCCGCCGGGCGGGCTCGATGCGCAGTTGGCAGCGCAGAGCCAGGGCGTGCACCCGGGTGTCGCCGGTGGCGGTGATGCGCAGCCGGAAGACGAGGGTGGGGCCCGCGGCGTACGGGTCGGCGCGCACGCCGGTGCAGGTGAAGGTGAAGCCGGTCATGGCCGCTGCCCTTCCGGGACGGGTGTGGCGCGCCGCTCGACCGCCTCGAAGAAGGCGTTCAGGGCGGCGCGGGCCTCGGCGCCGCCGTCGAAGCCCTGCCACAGCAGCCGCATCCGCCCCACCAGTTCGTAGCAGATGTCGATCGGTACGAGGAAGCAGTCGGTGCGGTCGGGGGTGCGGCGCAGCAGCAGCGCCTCGACGTCGGGTTCGAGCAGGGCGGCGAGGCGGCCCGTGCCGAGGACGCTCTGCCAGGTGTCGGGGTCGAGTTCGCTCTCGGTGGCGCCGGCCGGGCTGGGGTAGAGCGCGACGAGCCGGTCGAGCTCGGCGTTGCGGAAGAAGAAGGCGACGCCGACGGGGATGCGCAGCCGGTCCCAGGCGCCGTCGTCCAGGTGGTGGCCGGGGTCGGTGAGGTAGCGGTCGGGGACGGTGCGGTAGCGGCCCCCGCCGGATCCGGGCCGGTCGAAGAGCAGGGAGCAGGGGGTGCACGCGCAGACGAGGCTGCGCCGCTCGGTCTCGACGAGGTGGCGGTGGCCGTCCTCGGGCACCGCCGTCCCGCACAGCTCGCACACCTCGGGGCGCCGTGCGCGAGGCCCGGTGAACCGCCGCAGCCCGGGCACGGCGCTGCGGCCGGGCGCACCGCCGGAGGCGGGCGCGGGGCGCCGGGCGGGGGCGCCGGGGGCAGGGGCGCTGCCGGGCCCCGGGGCCGGCGCGACCCGCGGGTGGGCCGCGGTCACGGTACGCGCGCCGGGGTCTGCGGCCGGGTGCCGATCTGGAGCAGGGCGGGCTGTGGGGCCGCCTCTTCCGTTTCGACCGCGGTCACCTCGGGCGCGAAGCGGGCGAGGGCCTCCTCCACGCTGCGGCGGGCGGCCCCGCCGCCGCTCCCGCAGCCGCAGCCGCCTCCTGCGCCGGCGGCCGTCCTCAGCCGCACCGTGCCGGTGGCCGGGTCGAAGCCGAGCAGCTCGACCGGCTCGCGTACGTGGTCCAGGGCGCGGGCGATCCGGGTGCGGACGTCCTCGGGGTGCAGGTCGTGCAGGGCCAGCAGGCCCGCCACCAGCTCGTCGTCCAGGAGCCGGGCGAGCGGCCCGCCGCCCGCCGGGCCCGCCCCCGCGGGATCCGGGTCCGCCGCGGTGAGGTGCTCCACGATCCGGGCGAGCCCGGCGCCGTAGAAGTCCATCAGCACCCGCACGAGTTCCTCGGCCGCCGCGCACGCCTCCCGGTCGCCGCCGGCCGCGAGCCGGTCGAGGACCTCCTCGACGCGCCGGCCCGCCTCGCGGGCGTCGGTCACCGGCGCGCTCATCCGCCCAGTCCGCTCAGGCCGGTCGGCACGTGCATCGACTTCACCGTCTTGCCGCCGCCCACGTACATGTGGACTCCGCACGGCAGGCAGGGGTCGAAGCTGCGCACCGTCCGCATGATGTCGATGCCCTTGAAGTTCTCCGGCGGGTTCTCCTCGAAGATGGGCGTGTTCTGCACGGCGTCCTCGTACGGGCCGGGCGTGCCGTAGCTGTCACGGACGCTGGCGTTCCACGGGGTCGGCGGGTACGGGTGGTAGTTGGCGATCTTGCCGTCGCGGATGACCATGTGGTGCGAGAGGACGCCGCGGACGGCCTCGGTGAAGCCGCAGCCGATGGACTCGTCCGGGACCTCGAACTTCTCCCAGGTCTGGGTGCGGCCGGCGCGGACCTCGTTCAGCCCCTGCTCGGCGCAGTGCAGCGCGATCGCGGCGGCGTACGCCTGGAAGTAGGTGCGGGCCCGGTTGCGCTCCAGCGCGTTGCTCCACTGCGGGATCTTCCACTCGAAGGTGGTCTCGGGCTTGGTCATGGTGCGCGGCAGGTTGATGACGACGCTGTGGCCGGTGGCCTTGACGTAGCCGACGTCGACGAGCCCGGACAGGGCGGTGGACCACAGGCGGGCGATGGGGCCGCCGCCGGTGTCGAGGGCGAGGTGGTCCTTGCCGTCGTACCAGCGCGGGGACATCACCCAGCTGTACTTGTCGTCGAAGTCGCGCTTCTGCGGGGCGGGGATGGTGTGCTGGTTCCAGGGGTGGCGGGGGTCGACCGGGTTGCCGAGCGGGTCCTGGCGGACGAACTGCTCCTGGCCGGCCCAGTCGTCGTAGTAGGAGCTGCCCAGCAGGATGCGGATGCCGAGGTTGATCTGCGTGAGGTCGTTGGTGACCAGCTTGCCGTCGACGACGATGCCCGGGGTGACGAACATCTTCCGTCCCCAGTCGGTCATGTTGGCGTACGTGAAGTCGCAGTACTCGGGGTCGTTGAGGGCGCCCCAGCAGCCCAGCAGGACGCGCCGGCGGCCGACCTCCTCGTAGCCGGGCAGGGCCTCGTAGAAGAAGTCGAAGAGGTCGTCGTGCAGGGGGACGACGCGCTTCATGAACTCGACGTACCGCATGAGGCGGCTCATGTAGTCGGTGAACAGCTGGACGGAGGCGATGGTGCCCACGCCGCCGGGGTAGAGGGTGGAGGGGTGCACGTGGCGGCCCTCCATCAGGCAGAACATCTCGCGCGTGTAGCGGCTGACCTGGAGGGCCTCGCGGTAGAACTCGCCCTCGATGGGGTTGAGGGAGCGCATGATGTCGGCGATGGTGCGGTAGCCGTGGTCGGCGGCGTGGGGGGCCTCGGTGCGTTCGGCGAGTTCGAGGACGCCGGGGTTGGTCTCGCGGACCATCTTCTCGCAGTAGTCGACCCCGACCAGGTTCTCCTGGAAGATGTTGTGGTCGAACATGTACTCCGCCGACTCGCCGAGGTTGATGATCCACTCGGCGAGGTGGGGCGGCTTCACTCCGTACGCCATGTTCTGCGTGTAGACGGAGCAGGTGGCGTGGTTGTCACCGCAGATGCCGCAGATGCGGCTGGTGATGAAGTGCGCGTCGCGGGGGTCCTTGCCGCGCATGAAGACGCTGTAGCCGCGGAAGACGGACGAGGTGCTGTAGCACTCGGCGACCCGCTTCTGCTTGAAGTCGATCTTCGTGTGGATGCCGAGGCTGCCCACGATCCGGGTGATCGGATCCCAGGCCATCTCCACCAGGCCGCTGCCGTCGCCGGCCGCCTTCGTCTTCGGTGTCATCGTGTCTGCCGTGACCCTTCCTGGAGCCGTGAGCGGGGGGTTGTGGGAGGAGACGGGTGGTTCGGGTGGTGCGCGGGGTGCGGCCGGCGGGGCCGGGTCACCAGGGCGGGCGGTAGCCGGTGGTCAGCTTCTGTCCGCTCCGGCGCCACTTGGGCTCCTCGTCCACGGTGTGCTGGGTGATCGAGCGGAGTTTGCGGATCACCATGCCGTAGGCGCCGCTGGCCGTGCTGGAGACGGTGGCGCCGGGCGGCTGGTCCATGAACGGCATGAACTTGTCGGGGAAGCCGGGCATGGTGCAGGCGATGCAGATGCCGCCGACGTTCGGGCAGCCGCCGATGCCGTTCATCCAGCCGCGCTTGGGGACGTTGCACTTCACCACGGGCCCCCAGCAGCCGAGTCTGACCAGGCACTTCGGGGAGTCGTAGGTGGTGGCGAACTGGCCCTGCTCGTAGAAGCCGGCCCGGTCGCAGCCCTCGTGGACGGTCTGCCCGAACAGCCAGGTCGGCCGCAGCTTGTCGTCGAGCGGGATCATGGGGGCGGAGCCGGCCGCCTGGTAGAGCAGGTAGGTCAGGGTCTCGGCGAAGTTGTCCGGCTGGATCGGGCAGCCCGGGACGCACACGATCGGGATGCCGGCCTTGGAGGTCCAGTCCCAGCCGAGGTAGTCCGGCACGCCCATGGCCCCGGTGGGGTTGCCCTGCATGGCGTGGATGCCGCCGTACGTGGCGCACGTGCCGATGGCGACGACGGCGAGGGCATGGGGGGCCAGGCGGTCGATCCACTCGCTGGTGGTGATGGGCTGGCCCGTCTCCGGGTCGTCGCCGAAGCCGCACCAGTAGCCCTCGGGCTTGATCTTCTCGTTGGGGATCGAGCCCTCGATGACCAACACGAACGGGTCGATCTCGCCGCGCTCGCCCTTGAAGAACCATTCGATGAACGTGTCGGCGCCGCCGACCGGCCCGCACTCGAAGTCGATCAGCGGCCAGTGCACGGCGATCTTGGGCAGGCCGGGAAGCGCACCGGTGGCGATCTCCTCGATGCTGGGCTGCATCGCTGCCGTCAGGGCCACCGAGTCACCGTCGCAGCTCAGGCCGGCGTTGATCCAGAGGATGTGGATCGGGGGGTCCTCTACCGTGCTCGGCGTTGCAGCTGCCATGGGGATCGCTCCTTGGGGAGGGATGCGGGGGGCGTGGGTCGCGCGGGGCGGGAGCGGCCGCAGGGGAAGGTCAGCGGCCGCCCCCACCCTTCTTGCTAGCAGCCGGCGGGCCCGGGTGCCCTGCGCTGTTCGGCCGATCCGGTGACGCCGGGCCGCCGGGCGGGGAGGGTGGCGGCGCGCCGTCCGGGGGTGGTGCGGGCCAGGTGCGGCGGGGTCTGCCGCAGCGGCTCCTTGCGTACGAAGGCACGGCGCAGCGCGTGGTACGGGGCTCCGGGGTCGAAGAAGACCTCGCGCATCCGGGCCAGCTCGGCCTCCCGGTAGGCGGCGAGCGGTTTGACCGCCTCGTCGACGCCGCGGCGGGCCTTCTTGCCGGCGATGCGGGACTGCGTGGCGGGCCAGTCGGCCAGCCGGACCGCGAGGCGGGCGGCCTCTCCGGCGAACTCCTGCGGGGCGCAGGCGATCGTGCGGTCGACCAGGCCGAGCCGGCGGGCGCCCTCGGCGCTCAGCGGCAGGGCCTCGGCCATGAGGCGCTCGGCGACGCCGGTGCCGGTCCGGCGGGGCAGGGTGTAGGTCCAGTACTCGGATCCGTACAGCCCCATCAGCCGGTAGTGCGGGTTGAGGACGGCCCCGGAGCGGCACCAGACCTCGTCGGCGGCGAGGGCGAGCATGGCGCCGCCGGCAGCCGCGTTGCCTGCGACGGCGGCCACGACGAGCCGGTCGGTGGTGGTCAGGACGGCCTCCACCAGGTCGTCCATGGCGTTGATGTTGGCCCAGGACTCCTCGGCGGGATCGGCCGCCGCCTCGATGACGCCCAGGTGGATGCCGTTGGAGAAGAAGTCGCGGGCACCGCCGAGGACGAGCACGGAGGTGGGGCGGGAGCAGGCCGTGCGGTAGGCGGCGAGCAGGCGCCGGCACTGTTCGGTGCTCATCGCGCCGCCGGGGAAGGAGAAGGACAGGAAGCCGGCCGCCCCCTCCTCGCGGTAGGCGATGTCGGACCAGGTGGCCGGTGCCGGGCCGCCGGGGCCGACGTCCAGGCCCTCGCCGTCGCCGTGGCTGTCGCCGTGGTCTTGGTCTGCGGCCGTGGCGAACAGCGGCGCGGGGAGTTCGGGCAGCGGCGGCAGCCGGTCGCCGAGGGCGACGGTGGCGGGCAGTTTGACCGGGGCCGGCCCGCCCGGGAGGCGGCGGGCGCGCAGCTCCGGGATCCACACGGCGCCGTCGGCCGTGGCCCGGCAGATCGCCCCCGCCCGGGTGGCCAGCAGCTCGCCGGGGCGGCCGCGCAGCCGGCCCTCGGGGTGGCCGCCGTGCAGGTACCAGGAGGCGCCGAGCAGTTCGTCGAGGACGCCGGGCCGCGAATCGGCGGCGCGCAGCACGCGGACGACGCGGTCGGTCGTGTCGGTGTGCCAGTCGATCCGGCGGTGCTCCTGGCGCAGGTAGGGCCGGGCGCGGCCGGTGTGCTGCGGTTGCGGGGTGTACGCGCCGGAGGCGAAGCGGTCGACGGCCGTCAGGACGGCGGCCAGGGCCGCGTCGGCGATCTCCCCGCGGTAGGCGTCGCTCTTGCCGACGGGCGGCAGGGGGCACTCGGCGGTGGCCCACACGTCTCCGGCGTCGAGCTCGGCGGCGGCCTGCAGGACGGTGACGCCCCAGCGGGTGGCGCCCTCGGTGAGGGCCCAGTCGAGCGAGGAGGGGCCGCGGTCGCCGACCGGGCCCGGGTGGACGACGAGGCAGACGTGGGCGGAGAAGACCTCTTCGGGGATGGCGGTCTTCAGCATCGTCGCGAGGACCAGGTCGGGTGCGTGGCGGCCGACGGCCTCGGTGAGGACGGTGGCGGGGAGGGCGAGTTCGACCGCCACGCTGTGCCCGCGGTCCCTCAGTTCTGCGTGCACCCGCTGGGTGAGACTGTTGAACGCGCTCGCGACGAGCAGGATGTGCACGTGATCTCCCAGGCGTCCGGCCTCGGCGACGGGCGGCGCCTCGGCGGCCGGAAGCAGGTCCGGCCGCTGGCGATCGTCGACGACGGCGGGCCGCCGGTCGGCGAGACGTTCTGGGGTGTCACTCGGAAGGGACCGCCGGGGCCGCCATCTGGTGGACCGCGGCCGGTGCGCCCCGGCCGGTGGTCCCCGGCGCCGGGATTGCGGCGCCCGGGGGCGGGCCCCGCGGCGGGGGCGCCCGGGCAGGGGATGGGGTCGGGGACGGCCGAG
>NZ_JBEYXK010000060.1:0-43124 GCF_040645035.1 Streptomyces sp. NPDC046876
CGTGCGCGTCCACGCCGATGACGACCCCGTCGTCGGCGACGGGCAGCGCCAGCAGACACCACCCCACCAGCCGGCCCCCTGCGGGCGGTACGAAAGGGGTTGGAGACATCCCCGCACACGCGGGAGCCAAGGAGGCTCTGCTCCTAACGGGGGCCATCCCCGCACACGCGGGAGAACTCAGCAGAGGCCGAGGGTACGGCCTGCGGCCCCGCCGGGACCAGACCGGAAGGCGTCACCGCTTCCCGTCGCGACGCATCAGGATCGTCAGCGTTGTCCGGGCGTCACGCCGGCGCTGCGGGTTGGGGAAGAGGACGGAGGCGGCTGCGACCGTCGCGACGGCGCCTGTGTAGGCGAGGCCGGTGGCGGCGGACAGAGTGGCGGCCTCCTGGAGCACGGACTCCAGGACGGTCAGCAGGACGGACATGCAGATCCCCCTCGGGGCAGTCGCCCGGTGGTCTTCTCCGCCGGGCGCGGTTCCACAGGTATCCGTCCTCCGGAGGGTGTCCGGCGATGTCCGGAGAGCCGGACCAGTCGTATGTGCGCAGGTCAGAAGGGTAGAAAAATGATTCCGGAGAAGTCTTCGGAGAACAGCGGACCGAGCGGACCGAGCGGACCGAGCGGACCGAGCGGACCGGACGTCGACCGGGGGTCAGTTTTCGGGGACGCCCTCGGGAGGCTCGACGCAGCGGCGGGCGGGCGCCGGGTGTTGACGCTCAAGAGTCTCGCCGCTCTCGGGGGCCACGGGGTGAGCACCTCCAGCCTCAGCGAGTGGCTGCGGGGCAAGACCGTGCCCACGCCGGAATACGTCAGCTACGTGCTGGACGAGCTGATCCCTCACTTGGAGGACCACGCGGTAGACCGTTCGCCGGGCTACCCTCGGATTCCCAAGGGCTACTGGCAGGCTTGGCTCCGCGAAGCCCGAAACGCAAGCAAGAGCAGACAGGGCGGCCCGGGCCTCCGCGTGAAGGCAACGTCGCAGGGGCGTCTGCTGGGCGGACTCTCCCAAGCCCTCCGGGACGTCCTTCCCCTCGAGTTGGTCGGGAGGGAAGAGGAACTGGCCGACCTGGCGGCCTTCGCCACCGCTCCCGAGGGTGCACCCGCCTACATGTGGTGGCAGGCGGGCCCCTGGGCAGGCAAGACCGCCCTGCTGGCCTGGTTCGCCGCCCGCTGCCTGCCCGACGGGGTCGACGTCGCGCACTACGTCATCGCCGGGCGCTTGGGCACAGATCGCCGCGAGGGCTTCGTACGGGAACAACGGAAGCAGCTGACCGCCGGGGCGGACGGAAAGCGGATCCCGGCGGTGGACCGCAAGCGACCGGACCTCTACCCGCTGTACGAAGTGGCGGCGCGTGCCAGTAGGGAACGCCACCGTCGTCTCTTGCTGATCGTCGACGGCCTCGACGAGGACGCTGATGCCGGCCCGGACGGTCCGGGAATCGCGGGTTTCCTGCCCAAGGACCCCCCACACGGCATGCGCGTCATCGTCACCGGGCGGCCCAACCCGCGCGCTCCGGTGAGCCTGGCGCCGGACCATCTCCTGAGGGAGCCCGGCATCGTCCGCCGGCTGACCGATTCGCCCGCGGCACAGGCCATCCGGGACATGGCCATGGCAGAACTGCGCACCCTGCTGGCCGACCGCGACACCGGCCAACGTCTGCTGGGCCTGCTCGTCGCGGCGAAGGGCGGTCTCACCGCGGACGATCTGGGCGAGCTCATCGGCATCATCCCTTTCGACGTGCAGAACAAGCTCCGCAGCGTGGTCGGCCGTTCCATGGCACCCACCCGTACCGATCTCCTTCCACTCGACGCGCAGGCCGAGGCGTATGCCGAGGCCGGCCGGCAGACGTACGTCCTGGCTCACCGCGAGCTCCATGACACTGCACAAGCAGCCTTGGGCAGGCGCTTCCTCGCGGGGTGCACCGAAGACCTGCATGCCTGGGCCCGCGAGTACCAGGACGCGGGCTGGCCCGAGGACACCCCGAACTACCTCCTCACCGGCTACACCCGCCTCGTACGCGAGAGCAACAACCCCGAGCGGCTCACGGCCCTGATCCTGGACCCGCACCGTCAACTGCGTCTCGTCCAGCGCTCCGGCTCCGAGATCGCCCTCGCCGACCTCGACTTGCTGGCCCTGCCCGGCGCGGACCGTACGCCCACGCCGGCCGCGGCCGCGGCCGCCGCGGCCGCCCGGGACAGGTTGCTGGCACACGTACGGCCGCTGCCCGATTCCGTTGTACGGACGATCGCCCGGCTCGGCGACGCCCGACGGGCCAGGGCCCTGGCCGGCGCCTCAGGGCACTCCGCCGCCAAGGCCCTGAACATGGCCGCCGTGTCCCGCGTACTGCGGGGCATGGGACACGAGCAGGCAGCCGATGCCGCCCTGGAAGCAGGGCAGTGGGCGCGTACGGCGCTGCGGGAGGCCGGCCGCCACGGCTACGCCGCCGACGAGGGGGAGGCTGCAGCCGCGCAGGCAGCGCTCGCCTTGCTCGAGACGGGCCGGTGCGAGGAAGGTCTTCAGCTGCTCCGCTCCACGCGCGGGGTGGGCGCGGCTCGCAACGATGCCTGGGCGCAGGCCGCCCGACTGCTGGCACCGGAGCACCCGGACGCCGCCGCGGAGCTCCTGGACGAACTGGAGCAGCAAGCCGAGGAGCTGGCCGGCGAAGATCCGACTGAAGAGTACGCCGCAGCCGCCGCCGTTCAGCTCTGGGAGACCGTTGCGTCCGCGGCCCCCGGCCGCGCCGACCGCCTCCAAGACCGTGTCCTGGAGCACGCACGTGAGGTCTGGGACGGGGCGCCCAGCCTGGAGAACGCCGCTGTCGTCGCCGCCGCGGCCTCATTCGTGGCGCAGGCCAGACCGACGGAGGCCGAGCAGCTCGCGGATGCGGCCTGCCGACACGTCGAGACGGTGCTGCGCGCGGGCGCCGGCCCGCTGTCGCTGCCGGACGCGTTCCACGTCGAGTTCGGGTTCCGGCACACGCTTACTCTGCTCTCCCGGGCACTCACCGATGTCGGGGCACCGCCGGAGAGGGCCGCATCCTTGCCGAAGCTCGCGGAGTGGGTACTTCCTGCAGAGCCGGAAGACCGACTGGGGCAACTCGGCGTCCGGGATGAGGACGAGGCCGTCTGGGAAGCCGGAAGGCTCGCTGACGAAGCCTTCCGCCTGGCCGACCGGGGCGCCGACCCTGAGGCCGAGGCCCGCCTTGGGGAGGCACTGGCTCTCCTGCCGATGGCCGGGCCGGGCATGAGCCGCAGTCCCGTGTGGCTTGCGGACCTGGCGGCAGCGCTCGTTCGTACCGGCGCGGCCGCGGATGCCGAGTCGCTGCTGGAACTGGTGCATGCTCCGGCCGAACAGGTGCGAGCGCACGCTGCCATGGCCGCGGCCTACGCGGACTCGAGCCTGTCGGCCGAGGCGCGCCGGCACGCGCAGAAGGCAGTCCGAGCGGCAGCCTCCACAACCGCTCCCAGCGGGATCTGGGCCTACGCCGCGCTGGCCCTGGCGTGCGCAGGCGAGGCGGAGTCTGCCGTGGACCTCATCCGGCAGCACGGGCAGCCGGCCGACGGCAGCCGGCGGCTGGCCTGGCAGAAGACCGATCGATGCGTCCGCATCGCCGTGGCCGCGGAACTCGCGACTCTCCACCCACATACGTCGGCTGAACTACTGCTCCCGCTATTGAAGCGCCTGCGCGCCGCTCGCAACGCGATCCGAAGCCGTGGGGTGCTGACCGGGCTGGCCGAGCTCCTCCCAGCCGCTACCCACCTCCCGCCGCCTGAACAGCGACTGCTCCTCGACGAGTTGAGGGCGGCACGCACAGAGATGACGCGAAGCGGCTCGCAGGAGCAGCCCGAAGAGATCCTGGTGCACGCCTTCCTACGCCTCGGCGACGGAGAAGACCCCGGCCGTCAGTTGGACTGGCTGAGTTGTGACATGGCAAGCCGCGGATCGGAGCACTTCCCTACTGCCGCCCTGGCGGTGCTCCACGCGGCGCTGGGCGACACCGACACCGCAGAACGAGTGGCCGCGCTGCCCGCCGCCCCACAGCACCGTGCCGCGGCGCTGACCGCGGTGGCATCTCATCTCGCCCGAGTCCCCGTCCGCCCGCTCATCGGCCCCGAGCCGGCCCAAACGGACTCCTTCACCCGCACGGTCCAGCACCTGGCTCTGCGCGCCACCTCGAACGCATCGCCCGACAGCGTGGCGGCCACCAGGCTTCTCCACCGCACCCTGGCCACTGCCGGCTGGTTCCACGCCTTGCCGGTCCTTGCCCGTCTCGCCCCTGAAGCGGTTGCCGCCGTCCGAGACACGGCGGTCGTCCACCTTCGCGCCACCGAAAGCACCCAAACCCACTGACCAGGGAGCCCGTCGGCAACCGGGGCGGGACCGTACCGACCGAGGGAGTGGAGCCTCCGCCGCGTTCATTTCTGACATGCGCGACAGAGGTGGCTCGGCGGCTGGGTGTCGGAGACGTCGCCATGAAACCGAACAACCAAGCCCGCCACCTCGCCCATGCGGTGCGTAAGCCCCTGCTCGAATGTGCAAGTCTGCCTGATGAGTTGTTCGCCCCGTTGATGGCTGCAGCCGTATATGACCCGGATCCCAGCTTCTGCCGCTGGTTTCGTGGAGCCGGCGGTCTACGCGTTCGGACGTCGCCGTGTGATGGCGGCATGGGCCGAGTATCTGCGGATCGGCACGGATGCTGAGCGAGCGGGTGCCGTGCGGGCCTGGTACAGCGCCCATGTGCCCTTGCGCACAGACCGGTCCCCAGCCTACGGACCCGGCGGGGTACGTGATCCCGCTCTGGACGAGTCACAGGACATCAAGACCGCGTGGCTGGAGGCATCCATGCGGGCGTTCGCCGAAGCCACTGACCTTCGGGTGTGCCACCGTGTCCTGCTGGGCCTGCCGACCTCCCGCGCGGCATACCCGCCATCCCTGCACAAACCAGTTGAAAGCGCACTCGCATCCGCCCGAGTCCATCCGACCTACACATCCGTCGATGGGCCGCAGCAGCAGACCGCGAGGGAGTCTGAGAGCCGATTCTTGCCCCTCCTGGCAGTCAGGACATCCCTTGACATGGCAGGTCAGCAAGCCTGCTCCCGCATCCGCGGGGATGGGACGACCTGAGCCAGATCATGGCCGCCCACCGGCCGGCACCGCCCCGGATACAGGGCTTTTCAGGTCTTCATGCGAGCGAAGACGTGCTCGACCCGGGCTCGGACCTGCTTGTGGGACTTGTGGTGCGCCAGTAGGCAACGACGAGCAGGGCACGGTCCGGCAGGGACAGGCTCCAGGGGCGCCTGCTGGAGTGCTCGCCCGCGCCCTCACGCCGCACCGCGGCTATCAATTTGTTGAAGCACCGAGGGCTCAGCCCGGTAAATGGGGCTGTCCACGCCGGCTGCGCAGCCGTGATCACAGCAGTCACGACTGGATGGTCCAAACACCGCAGCGTCACGGTGCCAGCGCGTTGGCCACCCGGTCCAGGCGATCGGCAGACAGCGCAAAGCTGTTGACGGGGTTGCGGAAAGAGTGCGCGCCATCGTTCGGAGAGTCCGTTCTCGGCTGACGTCCAGCGTGCAGGGCCGGTAGCCCCTTGATCCTCCAGGAGAACAGCGGCGAGGGGTTCGGGGTCTTCCACACTGGTGCGGGCGCGTAGCGCGTCCGCCAGGCGGGCAACGGCATCGTCGGGCACCCCGTCGTCCCCGAACGCCGGCAGTAGGAGCAGCAGGCGGGCGTGCGGATCTGTGGTGCTGCCGCCGGGAAGCGCGTTCTCCGCGGCCGCGACGAGCTCGGGCCAGGACAGGCCCGGTCCCATGAAGTGCCTGTCGTCGCGAGCGAGAAGCTCGGCGCGGTCCCAGTCAGGATGATGGAGGAGTAGTCGGTGCCGGTGTCGTCCGTGAAGGTGCGGTAGACCACGTGCAGACGGTGATCAGCGGCGAGTGGAACCGTGAAGGTCGATCGCCGCGTACGCGGGGCCCAAACGCTCCGAATCACGGTCGGGTCGCTACCCGCAGTCGCCGAGGACGATCCCGGACGCTGCCACCGAGTACGCGGCGTACAGCTGTATGAGTTCTATCGGGATCGTCAGGACGCTGAACCACGCTCCTATATAGGTGATTACCCCTGGCCACGTTTCACCGGGCCGGATGCCGTACCGATTGCGGATGTGCTTGGCGAGCAGTATGCACACGGCCACTGCCGTCAGCCCGAGGGCCAGCCCGGCCCACGCGGCGACGTATTCAGTCGTCGGGAAGGGTGTGTGCCGGCAGACTGCCTGCTGTCGCTCGGCCCACGCGCTCTCGATGTCCTCCGTGTGCAGGGAACCGGCCGCACCGCCGGCGGTCATGAGTGGCACCAGCAGTGCCGCGATCACCGTTCCGGGCGTGACGGCGGGCTTCCCCGCGGTGGTGGTGGCGACGGTCGTGTCGGATGAGGGTGAGGTGGCCATCAGTACCAATTCGGTTGAGGTCGGACGATCGCGGCGCCGTGGGCCTTTGACGATCGTGGCCGGGTCACTCGAGGGCGACGACCTCGCTGTCGGCGGGTGCCCGGAGTTGGGTGACCGTCTCGAAGTCGTAGTAGGTGACCTCGTACGGCTCGGGGCCGGTCTCGGTCCGCTTCAGCAGATACGGGCGGCCCTGCGCGGCGATGTAGTCCGTGGCCGTTCCGCCGTTCGAGCCCGGGTAGGTGAGCATGAAGGCGGGCTGCCCGTCGACGGTGGCGGAGCCCCCTCGGGTGATGTGGAGGGAGTTGTCCTCCACCATGGTCGCCGGGTTGGACAGCTGGCACACGTACGCGGTGGCTTTGGCCTCCGAGTGGGTGGCGTCCACCTTGAGCCAGCGGTCGGCCGCCCGCTCGACCAGCAACTCCTTCTCGGCCTTGGTCCCCTTGAAGGCAGCCCGCAATGCATCCGCGTCATGCTTGGCGTAGACGACCTTGGGCGTGGCATGGATGTCCGTCCTGCCGAGGCCTTCGCCCTTGATGGTGCCCGCGCAGTCCACGTTGGCGAAGGAGAGCTCGACGGAAACGATCGTGCCCTCGCTGGTCACCGTGCCCCGGGCCTTCTTGAACGTGGCCGTCCGTGTGTACTCGGAGGCGAGCAGCTGGATCTCCGCAGGCGTCTTGTCGGCGTAAGGCTCCGTGCCCGCCGCCGTCGTGGACGCCGACGGCGTACGGCTGCTGCCGCCCGCAGCCGGCTTGGCCGTGCCGCCGCCGCAGGCCGTGAGGGCGACGGCGGCGGCGAGGCACACGCCGATCGAACCGACGTGGGAACGCGTGGACAAGGTGACCCCCTTGAGTCATGTGCAGGTCAAAGGGGGCCACGGTACACGCAGCCGCAGCACGGCCTGCGACGCGACCGGCGTCCCTCGGCCGACAGCCGTGCCCCCAGGCCCCTTGCGGCGCCCGCCACCGCCGACCGGCGGTCACGCCGATTGCTCTTCGCGCGGCGCCGGAGAGCCTGTCGCCTCTTGCCCCCGAACTGCCCTGCCGTCGGCCCGAAGTGCGGCATGATGCACACACGGGCCCGAAATGCCCGACCCCGAGAAAGCGCACAGAAACGACGCTCTTCAAGCCAAGAGTGCCAGGTCGCCGACCCCGATCCCCGCATGCGCGGGGATGACCCCTCGTGGGCGAAGTTCTCCAGCCGCACGCCGTTCTGCTCGGCGCACCGCGGGGATGGCCTGTCAGGTCGATCGGGGATCGAAGAGGCGGTCGGTGCATGGAGCGGGGGCGGGTGGTTCGGGCGGTCAGAAGCGGCTGCTGTGGACCGGGCCCGTGGAGTTCACCGGGGCTCGGGAGCCGGAGGCCAGCCAGAGCGGGGCGATGGCCGTGACGAAGTCGCGGAAGGCGGCGTCCCCGTCGGCGGGGCCTTCCCCGTCGCCCGGATCCGCCGACGGGTCCGCGGTGACGATGTCCCGGGCGATCTCCGCCTCCGGCCGGCTGTCGGCCGGGCCGCGGCCCTCGGTGCCGAGCTGCTCGCCCCAGGGCTCGGAGCCGACCTGGCGCTGGAGCGTGCTGAAGTCCGCGGGAACGGCCGCCGGTTCGGTCCAGCGGCTCGCGTGTTCGTACAGCACCTGACCGGGGGCACGGTCACGGAGCCCCGCCAGGACCTCCGGGTCGTGGTCGCTCAGGTCGTACGCCACGACGAGGGTGTCCGGGCGGCCGGGAGCGTACGGCTCCACCGGCAGGCCGAGCACCTCGGCCGCGGCCAGCGCCAGGATCCGGTCGGAGCGGCCGGGCAGTGCGCTCACGGCCGTGGGGCGGTGCCCGGCGATGTCGAGGGCCGTCGCGAGCCGGTCCAGCCCGCGGCGGCAGGCCTCGTAGCTGTCGCTGAGGTAGGCGTAGCGGCCGGTCATGACCTCGAAGCCGTACGGGGAGAGCGTGCCGAGCAGGGTGCCGGTGAGGGCGAACTGCCAGCCGCGCAGGTCCGTCCGGTCGAGCGGCGCCGTGCGGGAGGCGGCCTCGGCGCGGCTCACCATCCCGCGGAGCCGGTCACGGGCCCAGACCCAGGTGCTGTCGGCGGGCTCGGGCAGCCGGGCGGTGCGGTCGCGGGCGGTGGCGAGGTCGCCGGCGAGGAGGGAGTTGTAGGCCAGCAGGTAGCCGCCGGGCCAGGGTTCCAGTACGGCCTCGTGCCGGAGCAGCGCTTCGGCGGCCTCGGCGTGGCGGTCCTCGGCCTCGAACGCGGCGACGAGCTCGCTCAGCACGGGGCGGGCGCCGGGGGAGAGGCGCAGTGCCTCGCGCAGCGCGGGGATCGCAGGAAAGGCGATGCCGCGCTCGATGCAGAGGTAGCCGAAGTCGTAGAGGCGCCGGGCGTCGCCGGGCCTGCGGGAGGCCTTCTTCGCGGCGCGGGCCAGGTCGTCGAAGCCGACGGCCTCGGCCAAGGCGCGGACCTCTGCGGTCAGGTCGCGCAGCGGCGCCGTGTCGGCGAGCGGGCGCAGGGAGCGGACGGCTCCGGGTATGTCGCCGGCGCTCAGCAGGCGGTGTACGTCGTCGAATGAGTTCGTCATCACCGGTGATCATGTAGGGGAGGGGAGCGGGCGGCAACGGGATTTTCCGAGCGCGGTGAGCGCCTCCCTCCCGACGTGCACCGTCCGACGTGCACCGTGCAACCTGTACCGCGGGCAGCCGGGTAGCCGGGCAGCGACAGTAGGCTTCCGACACATGCCCCTCCTCGCAGCGGACGACGACGCGTTGATCAAGGCGCTGCAGCTTCGCGCATGGAACCCCGGCCTGTGCTTCGACACGGCGGCGGTCCCGGTCGCGTGGATGGCCGAGCGGTACGGCGAGGAGGCGGAGCGCAGCATCGGATGACGCCTCCCCGGACTGCTCCGGCGTGTCCACACCGAGGTCGGCGACGGGGGATTCGGCCCCGACGGCGGGCTCGCGTCGCTGACCGAAGGCAACCGGGCTCCCGGGCACTTCCACGACTGGCCGTGGACGGTCGGCGAACACGCACGCAACCGGGCGACGGGCGTGCCGCCCTGATGGCTCTTCCTCGCCGCCGGCGGCTGCACGATGGAGTCGCTGGCCGCGGTCGGCGGTTGGGAGGTCGAGTGGGGTGAAGGCCCTCACGACGGTCTGCGCTAGGCATCGGCCTCGCTGCAGGGATGGTTGCGGACCTGGGCCGACGGCGGCAACGTATGGGACGAATTCCTCGGCCACGACGCCGACCAGGACGCCGACCAGGACGCCTCTACCCGCTGCAGGCCTGCCGGTCCGCCGCTGCCGACGCCTATGCTGCGGTGGTGATCAAGCCGAACAAGCCCATTGAACTCGTCATGTTCGACTGCGACGGCGTGTTGGTCGACAGTGAGCGCATCGCCGCGCGCGTACAGGTCTCCCTCGGCGCCGAGCTCGGCTGGCCGCTGACCGAGGATGAGGTCGTGGACCGCTTCATCGGACGCTCACACGCCGCCATCCGCGAGCAGGTCGCCGCGCGGCTCGGCGAGGACACGGCCGTGATCTGGTCGGAGCGGTTCGAGCAGCTCCACCGCGAGGCCGTCGATGCGGGGCTGGCGCCGGTCGATGGCCTGCCGGAAGCGCTCGACGCGCTCAGCCTGCCGACGTGCGTCGCCTCCAGCGGCTCCCACGACAAGATGCGGCACACCCTCGGCCGCACCGGCCTCTACGAACGCTTCGCCGGCCGCATCTTCAGCGCCACGGAGGTCTCCCGCGGCAAGCCCGCCCCCGACCTGTTCCTGTACGCCGCCCGGCAGATGGGTGTCGATCCCGCGGCCTGCGCGGTGGTCGAGGACAGCCGGCCCGGCGTCGCCGCCGCCCGCGCCGCCGGCATGCGCGCCTTCGGCTACGCGGGCGGGCTGACCCCGGCCGGACGCCTCGAAGGCCCCGACACCGTCGTCTTCCACGACATGCGCGACCTGCCGACGCTCCTCGCTGCGTCCTGATACCGGCGGCCCCGGCCTGGTCAGCCGACCGGCTGCCGGGTCTCCGCGCGCACCTTCAGCGTGGTCTCCGCGATCCGGTTGAGGTCCACCGAACCGGGGGCCTGCTGGGCGAGTTCGGCACTGACCACGGCGACGCTGGCGGCGGTGTTGTCGTCCGCCCAGGCGCACATGGGCAGCGTGACGGCGGTCCCGCCGCCCTGGCGGGACGTCAGCACCTGGCAGGACAGCGTGACGTCCGAGCCGAGGGGCCTGATGTCCCGGACGGGCACGGCCACCGTGGCACCTTCGCCCTCGGCCGCACCGGCCATCATCTTCTTCCGCGCCGTCGCGGGGTCCTTGAACTGGCCGTACATCCCGGAGAGGGCGATGACGCCGGCCTGCGTCGGCGACTCGGAGGTGTAGCGGGCGATGGCGGGGTGCGGGTTGCGGACCTTGGGGTCGTAGGTGCCGTCGACCAGTTGCCTGCCCTTGGTCTGCGACGCGTCCTCCTCCAGCTGGTACTGGCCGCCCAGCAGGGTCTTGGGTACTGCGATCTTGTACTTGGCCTCGGGGAACCCGGCCCCGCTCGCCCGGTTCGCGGCCGCGGTGACGTTCTTCAGCACCAGTACCCCGACCGCGACCGCCACGGCCGTGGCCAGGCCCACCCACACGGGCTTCCCGGCTCGGCGGCCCGGCGGCTGCGGCTGCCCCCAGCCGCCTTGCGCCGGGTACGGGCCCGGGTGGGGGTACGGCGGCTGCTGCGGAGGGTACGGGTGCGGCCCGGGCGGCGGACCGTAGGGCTGCGGGCCGGCGGACGGGTGGGGCTGCTGCGGGGGCCCGTACGGGCCGGGGGAGTAGGGAGGCGGTGTCGTGCTCATGCCCCGACGCTACGTCAGCCCCGGGCCCCGCCACCGCCCGGGGCCCGGACTGCGTCCGCGGTGCGTCAGCCACGCCGTACGAGCCCTGCGTGTCCGGGTATGTCGGTACAGTCACCAACACCAGGAAGCCGGTTTCCGGCATACCGGTGGAACCGGCGGGGGTGGAGATGGAGCGCGGGGCGCTGATCGCAGGCCGCTACGAGCTGGTCAAGCGGCTCGGCCGGGGCGGGATGGGCGAGGTGTGGGCGGCCCGGGACCAGGTCCTGCACCGCGACATCGCGCTCAAGCTGCTCGTCCTGGAGGAGGGGGCCTTACCCGAACTGGCCCAACGCTTCGAGCGCGAGGCGGTCGCGGCCGCGCAGATCAACCACCCGAACGTGGCCGCTCTGTACGACCGCGGCGTGCACGAGGACATGCTCTTCCTCGTCATGGAGAAGGTCGACGGCATCCCGCTCAACGACCTCATCCGCTCCCGGGCTCCGTTGCCGCCCGGCGACGCGCTCGCGATCGCCGAAGGGATCGCCCGTGCGCTGACGGCCGCCCACCGGGCGGGCGTCATCCACTACGACATCAAGCCGCACAACGTGATGCTCACGGCGGACCACGACGTGAAGGTCGTCGACTTCGGGATCGCCGGCTTCCTGCAGACCGCCTTCAGCGTCGCGCACTCCTCCCAGCTGACACCTGCCGGTTCCCCGCAGTACGGCGCCCCCGAGCAGTTCCTCTCCGTACGGGGCGATGAGCGCTCGGACCTCTACGGCCTGGGCAGCGTGCTGTTCGCCATGCTCACCGGCCGGCCGCCGTTCACCGGGCACAGCGCCCTGGCCGTCATCCGGCGCAAGTCCGATGTGGAAGCTCCCCGATTGGACGCCGTGCGGGCGGGCCTGCCGCCGGAGTTGACGGCGCTCATTGCCGAACTCCTGGACCGCGACCCGGCACGGCGGCCCCAGACGGCCCAGGACGTGAGCGAGCGGATCGGCCGGCTGAGGGCGGCGGAGGCCCTTGTCCCGCCCGGGCGGGATGCGGGCCGCGGAACGCACGCCGCGGCACGGCCGCCGTCCTCCGCCGTCCGGGAAGGGGACCGTGACGTGCTGCTGGCCCGGGCGGCCTGCGCCATGAGGGCCGTACTGCGCCGGCGATCACCGCTGCCCACGGTTCCGGCCGCTCGCAGCATTCCGACCGCGCCCTCCTCCGGTCCCTTCCTGATCTCCTGGAGCGGCCGGGAGCCGCTGTCCACGTACGCGGCCAGACCGGGCGCGCGGAAGACCGCCCGGGCCTGGGTGGGCGCGGTGCTGTCGACGGCAGCGGCGGTCTCCTGCTTCTCCATCCCTCCCCACCTGGGACTCACCGCCCCCGGCGAGAAGGGCCCGTGGCCCGTCGTCCAGGTTTTCGGGGGCAGCGTCTTCTCGGCGATGGCGCTCTTCCTGTGGCCCCTGGTGGTCGTGCACACGCGCCGTGCGGTGCGGCACGGCCTCGCACGGATGGTCAGGTCGGGATGGGAGTTGGAGGTGGGGCCCAGTGGCATCGCGACCGTCAATGCCAGCGTCGGCAGGACGGAGTTTCCCTGGAGCGTGGTCCATTTCGTCAGCATCAGCACGGTCCGCGGCTCCCTTCCCCACCGCCGGTACACCGCAGTCCACGTCAGTCAGTACCCGGGCAGCCGGCTGCCGGTGATCCTCAGGCCGGCGGGCTGGCCGTACACCGATCCCGACACCCTCCCCGTCGAGCCCCACCAGAGCACTCCCATCTGCGTCCTGGGACCGATGACGGAACGTCAGCGCAGGCAGCTCATGGAAGCGCTGGCGGAGTTCGGAGGTGACCGGTGGGTCTCCGGCTTCACCTTCGCGACCCTCCCGCTCGACTCGCTCGGTACCCGCTCCACTCCCACGCCTGGAACCCTGGTGCAGCAGAATCGGTGAAATGGGCCAAAACCCGAGCGGCTCCCCATATCATCGCAGCTCAGCGAGCCTGCTCCCCGCCTCCGCGGGGATGGCCCCGCCATCCGGCACGCCGACCCTGCGCGGCTCCGCTGCTCCCCGCACCCGCGGGGATGGTTCTCCCGGCAGGCCGAGGGGGTGGCTCGAGGCGAGCTGCTCCTGATCTGGTGGGCGACTGCTGGGGTGTCCTGTTCGGTGGGATTGTGGGGGTTTGTTCTTTGCTGGGGATTCCGGCGCGCTGTGCGTTGGCTGTGAAGTGGCGGAAGGAGGGGGTCCGGGGTATGGGAGGTGTTCCGACAAGTTCTATATTCGTACGAACCATCCATGCGCGGCCCTGCTGCGGTTGATCAGGAGGGGTACGACCGCGATGGTCGAGACCGACGGCGCTCCCGGCGCCCCCGCGGAATCCCGCTCTTCCCGCAAGGCGCGCAGGAAGGCGCAGAACCGCAAGCGCCTGGGCGTCGGCGCCGCCGTCATCGCCGCGGGCGGGGTCGCGGCCACCGCCGCCGCCCTCGCGTTCGGCGGCACCTCGGATGCCGACGCCGCGCGCGACGCCCGGCTCGCGGCCCCCGCCTCCTCGGGCGGCGCGGCCGGCAAGCCGGGGGCCGGTAAGGGCCCGAAGGAGAACTGGGACGGCAAGGTCGAGGTGATCGGCGACGGCTCCACCTCCTACACCGGACCCCAGCCGGGACAGCTCAAGCCCGAGAAGCTCAAGCCCGGCGAGAAGCCGCCGCAGTTCGTGGTCTTCTCCTGGGACGGCGCCCTGGAGGGCGACGACCACCTCTTCTCGCACTTCCGCCAGGTGGCCCGCGAGAGCAAGGCCCACATGACCTTCTTCCTCACCGGCATCTACCTCCTGCCGGACGACAAGAAGACGCTCTACCGCCCGCCGCAGCACAACCAGGGCGCGGCGGCCATCTCGTACCCGACCCCTGCGCACGTGAAGTCCACGCTCGGGCAGCTGCGCGGCGCCTGGACCGACGGCAACGAGATCGGGTCCCACTTCAACGGGCACTTCTGCGGCCCCAAGGGTGGCGGGGACTGGAGCCCCGAGGAGTGGAAGAGCGAGATCGACCAGACGTACGCGTTCATGAAGAAGTGGAAGACCAACACCGGGTTCACCAAGGAGGCGCCCCTGCCCTTCGACCCGGACCGGGAGGTGGTCGGGGGGCGCGCGCCCTGCCTGGAGGGCCAGAAGAACCTCATCACCGCGATCAAGCCGTACGGCTGGCGCTACGACGCGAGCTCCTCGGGCGACTTCCAGATGTGGCCGTCCAAGCAGAACGACATATGGAACTTTCCGCTCCAGCTCGTCCCGTTGCAGGGCAAAGAGGTGCAGGTCCTCTCCATGGACTTCAACTTCCTCTACAACCAGTCCGGCGACAGCACCCAGGGCGACCCGGCGAAGTTCTCGGCCTGGCAGACCCAGACGCGGATGTCGTACATGAACGGCTTCAACCGCGTCTACAACGGCAGCCGGGCCCCGATGTTCATCGGCAACCACTTCGAGGACTGGAACGGCGGCATCTACATGAAGGCCGTCGAGGACGTGATGCGGGACGTCTGCCCGCGCCAGGACGTGCGCTGCGTGTCCTTCCGGGAGCTGTCGGACTGGCTCGACGCCCAGGACCCGAAGGTCCTGGCCCAGCTGCGCATGCTCGACCCCGCGCAGGCGCCGGACTGGAACGTCCTGATCAAGTAGCCCGCCCGGGCGGGTGGCGGGCCTGGCGGGCGGGGGCCGGCCGGGCCCCGGACCGCTTGGCCGGGCCCCGGCCCCGGCCCGCCCCGGCACCCGCCCGCCCTACTTGACCGCCTTGATGTAGTCCGCCCACAGGTCCACCGCCCGCGTGCTCCCGGGCGTCCCCTGCGGGTCCCCGCCCAGCCCGGTCAGCGGCAGCGGGATCAGGTCCGTCAGCGACATCCGGTAGACGACCACGGCCGTGGACTCCTGCTCGGTGCTGGCCACGAACCAGCCCGCCGCGTTCGCCGCCGTCGTTCCGGTCTTGCCCGCGGCGCCCGGGTGGGCCTTGGCCGCCGTCTTCGCCGAGCCCTCGGTGAGGGTCGCCCGCAGCGCGTCCGTCACCGCGCGGGCCGTCTTCGCCGACATCGCCCGCGTCGGCTTCGGCCCGTCCAGCGGCACCGCGGCGCCGCCGCGGGTGACCGAGCGCACCGAGTAGGGGTCGGTGTGCATGCCGTCCGCGGCGAAGGTCTGGTAGGCCGTGGCCATCCGGATCGCGCTGGGCGTGGAGTTCTCCCCGAGCGCGAACGTGGGGATCCGCGGCCCGAGACTCGCCCCGAGCAGCCCGGACCGCTCGGCGTAGGACTCCACCCGGTCGAGGCCCACGTCGAGGCCGAGCTGCAGCATCGGGGTGTTGATCGAGTCCGCCACGGCCTGGCGCAGGGTGACCTGGCCCCAGTTGCGGCCCCCGTCGTTGCGCCCCTTGACCACCTTGCCGCTGCGGTCCCAGTACGGGCCCTCGGGCGTCTGCACGGTCACCTGGTCGTTGCCGTCGTACGGACTGGACGGGGAGACGGGCGTACGGGCCTTGCCGCGCGTGCGCAGCACCCCGTCCTCGAGCGCGGCGGCGTACACGAGCGGGGTGAAAGCCGTCCCGGCGGGGATGGTCGTCGCATTCGACTCGTTGAAGCCCTGCTTGAGGTAGTCGGGCCCGCCGTACACGGCGAGGAGCCGCCCGTCGGGGGCGATGCTCGCCGCGCCGATCTTCGCGTACTTGTCCGTGTCGGGACGCTTCTCGGCGTCGAAGTCCTTCTGCGCCGCCTGGACAGCGGCGGTCAGGGCGGTCATGCGGGCCGGGTCGAAGGTGGTGTAGATCTGGTAGCCGCCGAGGTCGAACTCCTTCTCGTTGATGTGCCCGGCCTTGATCGTGTACTGCTTCGCCAGCTCCACCAGGTAGCCGGTCTGTGCGCCCGGCATGCCGGCCAGGGACTGGCTCGAGGGCTCCGGGAACGTCGTGTACGTGGCCCGCTCGGCCTTCGACAGCTGCCCCGTCTCCACCATGCGGTCCAGGATCCAGCTCCAGCGCTCCACGGCCCGGTCGTGGTTCTCCTTGCTGAGGGTGGGGTCGAACAGGCCGGCGCCCTTGAGGAGGGAGGCCAGGAAGGCGCCCTCGCTGGCGTTGAGCTGCGAGACGTCCTTGCCGTAGTACGCCTGGGAGGCGCGCTGGATGCCGTACGTGCCGCGCCCGAACCAGCTGGTGTTGAGGTAGTCCTGGAGGATCTGCTCCTTGCTCGTCCGGTTGTCCAGCTTCAGGGCGAGCAGGATCTCGGTGAACTTCCGGGAGAGGGTCCGGTCCTGGTTCAGGTAGGCGTTCTTCACGTACTGCTGCGTGATGGTGGAGCCGCCCTGGGTCTCGCCGCCCGTCACCGCGGCCCGCACCGCGCGCAGGAAGCCGGAGGGGGAGACTCCGGGGTCCGAGTAGAAGCTGGCGTTCTCGGCCGCGAGGACGGCTCCCTGGACCTTGGGGGGCACCTTGTCCAGGGGCATCTCCTGCCGGCTGACCCAGCCCGTGCGGGCCATCGTCGAGCCGTCGGCCCAGTAGTACACGTTGTCCTGCTGTGTGGCGAAAGAGTTGAGATCGTCGGGTATATCCGTCACGGCGTACGCGATCGTGACGAAGCCCGTCATGCCGATGAGCGCGTACACGCAGGCGCCCAGCCACTGGCGCCACGAAGGAACCCACCGGCGCCAGCCGCTGCGGCCCGGCCTCGGGTACGCGGGCCGCAGGCGGCGCAGCTGCGGACGCACGGCGGCGAGGGCCGGCGCCAGGGCCGAGAGGGCCGACGCGAGCGCCGTTCGGAGCGCCGGGGGGAGTCCCCAGCGCCGACCGGAATCCTTACGGGGCCGGCGGCGCGTGCCGGACGCCCTGCGGCGGCCCGACGGGGCGCCGTCGCCGCCCTCCGGGGTCACCTGACCGCCGCGTGACCGTCCCGTTCCGGACGTATCCTGCCTGCCCACTGCGAATGCCCCTCTGCCGTGCTTTTCCCGCACACCCTAGATGCACAAGCTGTGGGCCGTGACGGGTGGTGGGTCGCTTCGCGCCGGACCCGTCCGCGGCCGCGACCGGCGCCGGCCCGGCGGCGAAGCGGAGGCCGTCGGCGGCGTGCGCGGGGCGACTGCGGCCCGAGCGTAATCGCCGAAGCGGAACGCAAAGAAAACGTCGCCTACTTGTGCGAAGATTCCGTCCCCCGGTTCGTGTGGACCGGGTGACAAGGGGAAAAGTAGTGATACCAAAGAGGTTCAGGCTCGCCGCTGGTGCGGCCCTGACCGTAGCCCTGGTGTCGGGCAGCCTGTTCGCCTACTCCGCTACCGCGGAGCCCGGGCCCCACGACGCCGACCGCGCCACCGCCGACGCCTTCGGCCGCATAGCCGACGACGTGCTGTCGCAGCGCACCGACGCCCTCGTCGAAGACCAGGCAGGCCACCGCAATTCGGGGCATTCGGGGCATAACTCCTCGAAGGCGCGTCTGTCGGACCAGCTGAAGAAGGACGAGGCCGCGGCGATCCAGTCGCTGAAGTCCCGCAAGACGCGGCTGGCGGAGCTCGGCGAGGCCTACACCGATGCCGACACCACCGTCGCCGTGGACAAGGCCACGGTGGCCGGCGGCAAGGCGACCGTCCAGGTCACCGAGCACACCACGCTCACCTACAAGAAGGTGCGCGGGGACGAGCCGGCCAACACGGACTTCAAGACGAAGTACGAGCTGACGCTCACCAGCAAGAAGGGCGGGGCCTGGGAGCTGACCTCGATCAAGTCCCAGGACAGCGGTGTCGTCGCGGTCAACGAGCCCGTGGCGGCGGCGGTGGCGACCGTCAACGACGACGGCAACCAGTACCCGGACGGCACGCCCGCCTCCACCAAGTACCCCGCCCCGGCCAAGCCCAAGGCCATGACCGGCGGTGCCTACGACTACGCCGCCATGGCGAAGTACGCGGAGAAGTACTGGAGCAGCTACAACCCGGCGTACCGGAAGTTCAGCGGCGCCGGCGGCGACTGCACCAACTTCATCAGCCAGGCGCTGAACGCGGGCGGCTGGAAGCCGGTTCCCGGCTCCTCCTCGGACTACCGCAACTGGTGGTACGACAGCACCCGTCAGTCCGACTCCTGGGTCGGCGCGAACGAGTGGGCCTGGTTCACGCTGTCCAACCAGCGGGCCGCCAACCTGGCGAACGTCTACCAGGCGGACGTCGGTGACATCGTGCAGGTGGACTTCAACAAGGACGGGTCCAAGGACCACTCCATGATGGTGACGTACCGCAGCGGCGCCGGCATGCCGTACCTCACCTACCACTCCACCAACACGTACCGGAAGTCGCTCGCGAGCATCATCGCGTCCTACCCGAACGCGCGCTACTTCGCGTACCGCACCTGACCGGTGCCGTCCGGCCCCTCCTGCCGCGGAGCCATCCGGCAGGAGGGGCCTTCGCCGTATTCGGCGCCAACTGCCCGCGCCCCTCAGCCGGATACCAGCTCCGCGGCGAGGCGGCGGGCCTCTGCCAGCCAGGCCGCGCGCTGCGCTTCAGAGGAGTCGGTGACGGTACGGAAGACCCGGCGCCGGACGTCGGCCGCTCCGACGTAGGGCAGCACGCACGCCGACCAGATGCGCTCCAGCGGATCCCCGAACTCGCCCGCCTCGCGTTCGGCGGGAGTGTCGGAGGTGTTCAGCACCAGGGCCCGGCCGGCCCGCAGCAGCCCGGCGGGTTCCCCGTCGGCCGTGCCGAGCTTGTAGGCCACGCCCGGCACCAGTACCCGCTGGATCCAGCCCGCCAGGACCGCCGGGGGCATGCCCCACCAGTTGGGGTGGACGAACACCAGGGCGTCCAGCCCGGCCACCTCCCGGCGGTGCACCGCCACCTGCCCGTCGGCCGCGGCGCCCGCGTCCTCGACCGTCCCGGTCTCCGCGGCGGTCAGAGCGGGCGGGAACCCCTCCGCGCACAGATCGTGCGCGACGACCTCGCAGCCGTGCGCCGCCAGTTCCTCCGTCACGGCCGCGAACAACGCGTGGTTGAAACTCCCCGCCCTGGGATGTGCCAGGTACGCGCCGACCCTCATCCGCTTCCCGCTCATCCGCTTCCCCCTCTTCCGCGGCCCACCGCCCGGCGGCGCGGGCCGGTTCCTGCGCGCCCGCGCCTCCTTGACGCGCGGGGCGGTCCTGGGCGAGCGTACGCGCAGGCGCCCGGCGAGCGGAGGTCACCCGTGGGCGAGAACAAGCGGCGCATGCTGGCCGGCGACTGGTACCTCCCGGACGATCCCGAGCTCGCCGCCGAGACCCTGCGCCGCACCGAGCTCTGCGCGCAGTACAACGCCCCGGGACCGCTCTCGCCCGAGGAGCGGGACGCCCTCCTGCGGCAGCTGCTCGGCTCGGTGGGCGAGGGGGTCCGGATCCGGCCGCCCTTCCATTGCGATTTCGGCCGGTACATCCGGATCGGCGCCGGTACGTTCGTCAACTTCAACGCGGTCTTCCTCGACACCGCCCCGATCACTGTCGGCGCGGACGTCCAGATCGGACCGAACGTCCAGCTGCTGACGCCCGTGCACGCCCTCGACCCCGGGCTCAGGCGGGCCGGCTGGGAGCGCGGCCTGCCGGTGACCGTGGGGGACAACGTCTGGCTGGGCGGCGGTGTCATCGTCTGCCCCGGCGTCACCATCGGCGAGGACACCGTGGTCGGTGCCGGATCGGTGGTCGTCAAGGACCTCCCGCCCGGAGTGCTGGCCGTCGGGAACCCCGCCCGGACCGTCCGCGCCCTCGGCCCCGACGAGTCGGGGCCGGGCCGCCCGGCGCGGGGCGGTGCGGCACCGGGACCCTGACGGCTTGCGGGGGCGCGGCGCCTGTCCCCTTGCGGGGGCGCGGCGCCTGTCCCATAGTCCGAGGTATGGACGCGCGCGAGGCCGCGCTCCGGCAGGCGTACGACCACGCCCTGCGCTGGCTGGCCAGCCTGTCCGACCGCCCGGTCCCCGCCCGCGCTGCGGTCGACGAGATCGTACGCGCGCTCGGCACCCGACTGCCCGACGGCCCGAGCGCCCCCGCCGAGGTCGTCGACCTGCTGGCCACCGCCTGCGAACCCGGGCTCACCGCCTTTCCCAGCGGCCGCTTCCACGGGTTCGTGGTCGGCGGCACGGAACCGGCCGCGCTGGCCGCGGACTGGCTGGTCAGCGCCTGGGACCAGAACTGCGTGATGCGCGCCGCCTCGCCGGCCTACTCGGCCGTGGAGGACATAGCCGGCGCCTGGCTGCTCGACCTGCTCGGCCTGCCCGGCGGCAGCGCCGTCGGCTTCACCACGGGCGCGACGATGGCGAACTTCACCTGCCTCGCCGCCGGACGCGACGCGGTGCTGGCCCGCGCCGGCTGGAACGCCGCCCGCGACGGGCTCGCCGGTGCGCCGGCCGTGCGCGCCGTCGCGGGCCGGGACCGGCACATGGCCATCGACCTGGCGCTGCGCTACCTGGGCCTCGGCGCACCGGAGACGGTGCCGGCGGACGACCAGGGCCGCATCGAACCGGCGGCCCTGCGGCGCACCCTCGCGGCCGGGGCCGGGCGCGGCCCCACGCTGGTGGTCCTCCAGGCGGGGGAGATCCACACCGGGGCCTTCGACCCCTTCGCCGAGGCCATCAGCGCCGCGCGCGAGGCGGGCGCGTGGGTGCACGTCGACGGCGCCTTCGGTCTCTGGGCAGCCGCCTCCCCGGCCCTCGCCGGCCTGGTGGCCGGCTGCGCGGACGCCGACTCGTGGGCCACCGACGCCCACAAGACCCTGAACGTCCCCTACGACTGCGGGCTCGCGATCGTGCGCGACGCGGCCGCGGTCCGGGCGGCGATGGGCCTGCGCGGCGACTACCTCATCCAGGCCGACGAGGGCGACCCCATCGACAAGGTGCCCGAGCTCTCCCGGCGCGGCAGGGCCTTCACCGTGTGGGCCGCGCTGCGGTCCCTCGGCCGTTCGGGCGTGGCAGACCTGGTGGAGCGGCTGTGCCGGCACGCCCGTACCTTCGCCGCCGGCATCGCGGAGATCGACGGCGCCACGGTCCTGGGCGACGTCGTCTTCACCCAGGTGTGCGCCGAGTTCGGCAGCGAGGTCCGCACGGAGCGGGTACTGGCCCGGCTGCTGGAGGACGGCACCACGTGGATCAGCGGCTCCACGTGGCAGGGCCGGCGCGTCATGCGGATCTCGGTGAGCAACTGGTCGACGACGGACGAGGACGTCCGGCGGGCGCTCGACGCGATCCGGCGTGCCGCGGCCGTCTGAAGCGCGCAGGAGTCGGATGCCGCCGAGCGGGTAGGCGCGGGCCGTAGGAGAGGGGGCCGGTTCACGGAAGGACGTGCGCCATGCTGGTGCTGGGTTTGCTGCTCTTGGGGGTGACCGGGGCCTTCATCGGGCTGCTGGTCGCGGACAACACCGACGGCCCGGTGTACCACGCGACGATCCTCGGGCAGGGGATCGCCACCGTGAACAGCCTGGCCGTCTTCCTCGCCGGGATCGCGCTGACGCTGATCCTCGGCCTCTCCATCGCCATGATCATGGCAGGTGCCGCCCGGGCGCGCCGGCGTAGGCAACTCCTGCGGGGCGGCCGCCGGCCGGGGCCCGAACCGTACGAGGCGCACGGACGCGGCGACCTGCACGATGAGCGGCCGGACGCACCGGCGGAGCCGCGGAACGAGGGCGACACGGACGAGGCGGCAGCCGGGAGCCGGCGCTCCCGCAGGCGCCTGCGCTTCGGGCACTGAGGCGCCGGACGGAGGACGGAGGGCTTGCGATGGGGACCGCCGAGGTGACCGCCGCGCTGCTGCGCGAGCACGGGCGGACCTACGCCGACGAAGCCGGGATCACCCTGCGCGACAAGCCCGCCCCGCTGTACCAGCTCCTGGTGCTCACGGTCCTGTGCTCCATCCGGATCAGGGCGGAGACGGCCACCGCCGCCGCCCGGGAGCTGTTCGCGGCCGGACTGCGCACGCCCCGGGCGATGGCCGGATCCCGCTGGCAGGACCGCGTGGACGCCCTCGGGCGGGCGCACTACGTCCGGTACGACGAGAGCACCGCCACCGCCCTCGGCGAGGGCGCCGAGCTGGTGCTCGACCACTTCCACGGCGACCTGCGAAGACTCCGCGAGGCCGCTGCCGGCGACACCGCCCAGCTGCGCGCGCTCGTGCAGGAGGTGCCGAGGATCGGGCCGGTGGGCGCGGACATCTTCTGCCGGGAGGCCCAGGCCGTGTGGCCGGAGCTGCGCCCGTTCTTCGACGAGCGCTCCTGCGCGACCGCCGCCGACCTCGGGCTCCCGCACACGCCGGAAGGCCTCGGGAAGCTGGTACCGCCGAAGGACCACGCCCGGCTGGCGGCGGCCCTCGTACGGGTGAGCCTTTCCAAGGAGGCGGCGCAGGCCCTGAGGGACGGGCTTCAGACTGCGGGCACGTAGGGCCCGACTCGCGTGGCCGCCGCTTCCGCCGACACGATCAATGCGCGGAGGGACGGGTGATCGAGGGCGGCGGCCGCGCCCCGCCTCCGGCGCACCTCGGCATACAGGGACGATGCGAGGAGATCCTCTCGCGCGGCTCGCCACTGACTCGCGGAAGCGTGTTCCGGAGCCAGTTGCACCGCGCCCTCGAGGAAGTCCAGGAACAGGGGTTCGTCCATGTGCTCATGGCACGCCCTCATCCCGCGCAGGTGTACCGCGAGCGCGTAATGCGGTTCTCCGAGCCGCTCGAGGAGGTATGCCAACTGCTTCAGCTGGCGGAGGAAGGTGGCGGGTTCGTCAGACGGAACGTCCGACTGCGTCACGAAAGCCGCAAGGCCGGTCGCGAGTCGTCGCGCGTCTTCCGACCGCCGCAGGCTGGTCGCGGCAGCGATCCGGTGCAGGAGGAACGCGATCTCCCCGGACGTCGTCGCAGGTCCAGCCCGGGCCACCGACTGGAGTGCGTCCTCTGCTCGGCCGGAGCGGAGGAGGGCGATGATCTCACCTTCGACGATGTACTGGTACGTCTCCGGCGGTGCCGCCTCACGAAGGGCGACCGTTGAGGACAGTATGCGGTCCGGGTCACCGGATCGCAGATGGGCCTTCAGCTGGTCCAGCACGAAGACGTTCCAGAGGACTTCGGGCAGGTCCGGTTCGGCAGCCACCAGCGGCTGCCACATCTCGGCGTGAATGCGGCACGGGCCGAGACGCGCGGGTTCCCGGTCGCGCACATGCTCGGCGAGGCGGAAGTGGGGAAGGGATTCTTCGATTCTCCCGGTCAGTACGCGGAGCCGCCCGAGGTTGATCCACGGCTGCACGGCGCTTCCCAGAACGGATACGTCTCCTGATTCCGATGCCAACCGTGCCAGCCAGGCCAACTGGGTGCGGCAGAGTCGCTCGGCGGAACCGAGGTCGCCGGCGTTGGCCAACACGAGAGCGGCCAGGTTCATATGTGCCGCGGCCGATTTCACGTGACTTCGGTTCCATCCGTCACGACCGATGGACTCCAGGCCGGAGGAAAGGTCACCCGCCCAGACGTCGAGGGGCGTCCGGAGCTGACGCTCACAGTCGGTCATGAAGTCGACGTTGACCGTACCGTCCTGCTGGCGACGTGTTCTGTCCATGTACACCTACGTGTCCGATACGAGCCGGGTGGGGCCGAGCTGAAGGGGCGCGCTTCCCGTTCCGGGGAGCCCGTCCGCAGGACAGCTCAGGACATCCCAATCGCGGCTTTCCCATCCGCGCAGCCAGGTGCGGAAACGGTGGTTGTCGATGTCCACCGTGCCGTCCGGATTGATCTTCCCCACGGCGTTCCGCGGGTCGGTCAGTGCGACGGTGCACTTTCCGACGATGCCGTTGGCGCGGATCATCAGCGAGTTGGGGCGGGAGGCGTAGCAGACCTCGGGCGTCGGATGGATGGGGAGTCTGCTTCCCTCGGGCGAAACGATCCCCTCCAGATTCTCCAGGATGGCCGGCCAGCTGTCGTGACTGATCACTTCCATTTCTCCGTCACGCGGACCGCCGAGTCGCTCCACTGGCTTGAGGAGGACGGAGAACCGCGAGTCACCCAGGAAAACCTCCCGGATTTCGGTCAAGAAGTCCGGCATCGAGTGCACATTGGCCGGGGTCACGTGCACCCGGAGCACGACACCGACCGGTAGATCGCTGTCGCGGATCGCCAACAGGTTCTCCCAGATCCGGTGAAAAGATCCAGCACCGTTTGCCTGCACGCGCGTCCGGTCATGCAGGGGCTGCGGTCCGTCGAGCGACACCTGGTGTTCGCTGATCCCCAGCCGACTCAAGTGCTCCGCAGTCGAACGGTCGAGCAAATAGGCGTTGGTCGTCATGTCGGCCGAATACGTCAGGTCCGGCATCATGGCCGCGCGCTCGATGATATGAGTGGAGATGTCCTCGATCACCGGCAGGGCCAACAGTGGCTCTCCGCCGAACCACGAGACGGAGAGGGAGCGCAGGCCGTCGATGCGCCGGTCGATCAGGCGCTTGACGCCCTCGACGACCTGAGGCCCCATCCTGCCGATCGAGAAGTCTTCGTAGCAGTACGTGCATCTGAAGTTGCATTTCTCCGTGGGCAGCAGAATGAGGTGCAGGCTGTCATCGCGCAGCGAAGAAGTGAGCTCGTCTGCAAAGAGCTTCGCGCTTTTGCTGTGGGATTTCCTGCTGCTGTTCACTGCACTCCCTCTTCGCGTGGGTGCATCGGAAATGCCGTCGCGCTGAGAACCGGTACTCGCGTCCGGGTCTCAGCGCTCAGGCCCGAGATGGCCCCGAGTTCGACGTCACTTCGGACGGCACCGCGAACCGTTGGGCCTGCATCCCTGGTTGCATGACCTATTGGTCGGGCCCGCCTTGGCCGTATCGCTGACGGCCTCCGAGATCCTCCTGGCGACCTCCGGATTCTCTACGGAGACTCGGCCTTCCTCGTCGACGCTGATGTCCTCGGCGGTCAGTCCGGCCAAGGCCTCCGAAAGGCTCTTGTCGGCCACGTCTCTCTCCTTCCGACGTCGGAGCTACAGCCAAAACGCTAGGTCGGCTCCACACGGCCGGCGACGCGGATTGGGCCGTCGGGGTCGTCCCTCCGCTGGGGTTCTTGCACCGCGACGACAACTCCTAGCCGTTGGGTGCCAGCAATGCGGTCGTGCACGCCTCCGTGAGGTCCTCGGCGTGTGGGGGCAGGGGCGTGCCGGCGCGCAGGTGGCGGCGGACCACGGACAGCGGCAGGTCGATCAGGGCCAGGGCCACCCGGTCCCGGCCCTGCGCGTCCCCGGCCGGAACCCCGAGGGCCCCGGCGAGGCCGGCCAGGGAGGCGAACACCCGGGCGTTGCCCGCGTCCGCGCGGCGCCGGTGCTCCTCGGACCAGTCGGCGCGGCCGAAGTCCGCCGCGCCGTAGAGGAGGAGCGCGGCTTCCTCAGGATGCTCCCGGCTCCAGGTCACCACATACCGGGCGGCCGAGCAGGCGGCCCGCCGGGGCTCGGCGTCGCCGTCGAGGACGGCGAAATAGCCCTCCTGGAAGCGCTCCACGGTCCGCAGCCACACCTCGGCGAGGAGCGCCGGGCGGCCGGCGAAGCGGTGGTAGACCGAACCGCTCGGCGCGCCGACGGCCTTGGCGACCGCCGACATGGTCACGGCGGCCGGTCCGCCGGCGGCGGTGAGGCGCACGGCGGCGTCGAGGAGGAGATCGGAATCGAAGCGGGGTGGTCTCGCCATGAAACAGAGAGTACCCTCCAATTTATTGGAGAGAGCTCTCCAAAACTCGGGAAGCGGAAGGGAGGACGCATGGGCGTCCACAACGTGCACGAGCGCCTGCTGCCCGCGACGGAGGACGAGGTCGGGGCCCTCCTCGACGGCCTCGCGAGCGGGGACGGCGACCGGCTGTGGCCGGGCGGGGCCTGGGCCCCCATGGAGTTCGACCGACCGCTGGCCGTCGGCGCGGCGGGCGGGCACGGGCCGGTGCGCTACACCGTGGCCGGGTACGCGCCGGGACGCTGGATCCGCTTCGCCTTCACCGGGCCGCGGGGCTTCCACGGCTTCCACGAACTGGCCGTACTGCCCGCCGGCCCGGAGCACACCGTGCTCCACCACACCCTCACCATGACCACCGGTGGCCCGGCCCGCCTCACCTGGCCGCTGCTCTGGCGCCCGATGCACGACGCCCTCCTGGAGGACGCCCTCGACCGCGCGGAACTCTCCTGCACCGGCACGGTGTCCCGACCGGCCCGCTGGTCACCGTACGTCCGCCTGCTGCGCGCGCTGGGCCGGCGCGTCCTGCGCACCCGACGCCGGCCGGCCACCGGGCCCGCGGCTGCGTAGGTTCAGAAGGTCTCGTTCAGGGAGTCCGCCGGGCGGCTGCGCGCCGCCCGCGTCGCCGGCAGGGCCGCGGCCGCCACCGCGCCCAGGACCGCCCCGAGGACCAGCGCGGACAGCGCGGGCAGGGGCGGCAGGTGGGCGATGCCCGCACCGATCCCGCTCGAGGCGCCCTGCCGGTCCACGAGCCAGCGACCGGACAGCGCTCCCGCCGCCGTGCCCACCACGGCGGCCACGAGCGCGGTGAGCCCCGCGGCCGTCACGATCACCGCCCCGATCTGCCGGGGTGTCAGCCCGATCGCCTTCAGCGCGAGCAGGTCCCGGCCCCGCTCGCGTACGCCGGTGCCGATCAGCGTCAGCAGCTCGGTCAGCCCGATCAGCGCCAGCACCCCGATCAGGGCGGCGATCACCGCGCGGGCGGGCTCCAGCCGGTCCGCCGGATTGGGCGTCTCCCGGATCTCCAGCGCGCCGCCCGCCGCCCCGGCAAGCCTGCTGCTGACGGCCCGCGGGTCCGCGCCCTCGCGCAGCTCCACGGCGTGGAAGCCGGTCCGCAGCTGCGGATCGCCCTCGCGCAGTGCGTCGAGCGTCGTGGTGATGACGCGGCCGCCGGACTCGGGTTCGATGGTGCGGCCGACGAGGTGCAGGATCTGGGGGCGTCCCTCGACGGTCATCCGCACCCAGTCCCCGACCCGGACCCCGAGCAGATCCAGCAGCCCCTGCCCGGCCACGGCCTCGTCGGGCCCCTCGACCGCGCGCCCCTCCACCACCGCGGAGGGGTACGGGCGCCCGGCCGTGCCCAGCCCGCGGAGGGCGATGGTGCCGGTCTGGCCCGGTACGAGCGCCGCCGTCTCCGCGCCCGGATGGACCGCGGCCACGCCAGGGACCGCCGCAAGGGTCTTCTCCAGCTCCGCGTCCGAAGGCCCGGCCGGCTGCTCCGCCCGTACGGTCAGTGCCGCGGGCAGCCCCATGGCGGCGGGCCGGCTGCGGAACTGGTCCAGCGTCGACCACGACACGAGCGCGACGGTGATGAGCGCCAGCGGCAGGGCCAGCCGGAGCACCGCAGCCGGCGTCCTGCCGCGGCGGTGGAACGCGGCACGCCACCCCAGGACGAGGGCGGGGGAGATCCGCATCCCGAGGGCCCGCCTGCCGAGCGCGGTCAGCGGCGCGGCGGACGGCAGCGCCGCCCGGGCCACCGGCACCGGTGGGACGCGTCCGGCCCGCCAGGCGGCGAGCCCGGTGGCCGCCGCGATCAGCAGCAGCGCCCCGCAGGGGACGCCGACCATCAGCGCACCGTGGCCGGGCAGGCCCTGCCACAGCGCCGCCGCCTCCCCGATCCGCCCCGGTATCCGCGAGCCCAGCAGGGCGATCGCGGCGGTGCCGAGGGCCACGCCGAGGAGCGCGAAGGCCAGGTGCTGTACGAGGAAGCCGCGCACGACCTGGCCGGGCGTGAAGCCGATGGCCTTGAGGACGGCGATGTCCCTCAGCTGGCCGCGGACGCGGGCGGCGATCGCGCCGGATGCGGCGAGAGCCGCCGCGAGGAGCGCCCCGAGCCCGAACACGGCGAACATCTGCCCCAGGAGCCGGTCGTCGCCGCCGGCCTCGGCCCGCGCCTGCCGCCACGTGGTGACCCGGGCGACCCGGTCGGCACCGAGGACGGTCACGGCCCGCTGCACGAGGTAGTCGGTGTCCTGCGGATCGGCCAGGCGCAGCCCCACGCTCTGGCCGGTGTCCCCGTGGGCGATCGCGTCGAGGGCGGCGGCGGGCACCCAGCCGATGCCCGGGGCGCCGCCCGGCTGGTAGCGGGGCTCGGCCGCCTCCGCGATGCCGCTCACCCGCAGGGCGTGCAGGGCGCCGTCCGGCCCGGTGACGTGCACCGTGTCGCCCGGCTCGGCCCACAGCGCCCCGGCGACGGAACGTTCCAGCACCACGGTTCCGGCCTCGGGGGCCCCGCCGTCGCCCGGGCCGAGCCAGCTGCCCGCGGTGAGGAGCGGCCGCCCCGTCTGCGGAGGCTCGGCCGAGGCGGCGCGCAGCGTCACCCCGGCCCGCGCCCCGCGCGATTCGACGGTGGCCGCCGCCGTACGGAAGGGCCCGGAGACGGCGGTGACCCCGTCCAGGCCGGCCAGGGCGTCCGTGTGCGCCCCGCCGCGGGTGTGCAGCCAGATGTGCGCACCCCGGGACTGGTTGAAGATCCGCTGCCACGGGTGTGCGGCGTAGCTGAACAGGGCGCCGGCCAGCAGGAGCGAGGCGATGATCCCGGCGCTGGCCAGGACGACGAAGAGGGCTTCGCCGCGGTGCGCGCGGAAGTCGGCGTGCGCCCAGCGCAGCGTGGCCCGCACGGTCAGTCCTTCAGTTCCAGTACGCCGGACACGCCGCCGGCCGCCCCGCGCCGCCCGTCGCCCCGCCGCCCGCTGCCGGTCCGTCCCTCACCGGTCCGCCCGCTGCCGGTACGCCCGTCGCCGAGCGGCCGGTCGCCGAGCGGTGCGTCGTCGGCGATGCGCCCGTCGAAGAAGCTGATGACGCGGTCGGCGGCGCTGGCCATCCGGGCGTCATGGGTGACCATCACGATCGTCTGGCCGCGCTGGTGGAACCGCGAGAGCAGCCGCAGCACCTCGCGGGTGCCCTTGCTGTCGAGACTGCCGGCCGGCTCGTCGGCGAGCAGCAGGGCCGGATGGTTGACCAGCGCCCGCGCGAGCGCGACCCGCTGCTGCTCCCCGCCCGACAGCTCCCCGGGCATCGCCCGCTCGCGCCCCTCCAGGCCGAGTTCGGAGAGGAGTTCGCTGCGGGAGTCGCGGGCGGCCCTCGGGGAGGCGCCGGCGAGCAGGGCGGGCAGTTCCACGTTGTCGGCGACGGTGAGGTTCGAGACCAGGTTGAAGAACTGGAAGACGACGCCGATGCTGCGGCGCCGCAGCACCGCCCACCGCGCCTCGCTGTACCCGTCGACCCGCTGCCCGTCGAGCCACAGCTCCCCGCCGTCGGGCCGCTGGAGCCCCCCGAGCAGGTGCAGCAGCGTGGACTTGCCGGCCCCCGACGGCCCGGTGACGGCGACGAACTCGCCCGGCCGGACGGTCAGGTCGACCCCGCGCACGGCGTGCACCGGCCCGCCCTCGCCGTGGTGCGTCTTGGTCAGGCCCTCGGTGCGCACGACGGGCACGACGGGCGCCCCGGGCACGGCAGGAGCGGCGGCGGTGGTGGCGGCGTCGCTCATTCCAGCTCCTCCTGGCAGCGTTCCAGCCAGTCGAGGTCGGCCTGCAGGTGCAGCATGGCGCCCTCGATCAGCAGTTGGGAGATCTTGTTGTCGCGGTCCTCGGCCGCGGCCAGCTTCGACAGGTCCCGCATGGTGTTCAGGTACTGCCGCCGCTGCTTGTTGATCAGAGCGATCGGGTCGGCCAGACCCGACTGCGGCGCGAGGGCGAGCTTCATGAAGAACTCGTCCCGTACCCGCGGCTCCTCGGCGGTGTCCTCGAACCAGGCCAGCACGGCCTCGCGGCCGGCGTCCGTCAGCCGGTACGTGCGCTTGTTGGGCCGGCCCGACTGCTCGACGTCCTCGCCCTCGATCAGACCGCTCTTCTCCAGCCGGCCGAGGGTGACGTAGATCTGCCCGACGTTCGGCTGAGGGTACGCGGCCCCCAGGAGCTTCTCAAGGTCCTGCTTCAGCTCGTAACCATGGGCCGGGCCACGGGTGAGGAGTGCCAGGAGCGGCAGCCGCACTCGCTCCCCCTTCCTTCCCGCTCCGTAGTCAACCGTTCACCGGGCAGGGGCCGAGTCGCAGCGCCGTCCGGCCTTCCCACCTGGACCTCTAGTATCGCCCATGCCTAACGGGTATATATAGGCCCCAATGTTTCAGGGCCTCATGTTCGGCGGCCGGGTCGGCGCGCGGCCGGATCGTGCACGGGAGGAACCTATGCGGTGGATGCGTGCCGCGGGAAGAGCTCTCCTGGTCGCGGCGGTGGTGCTGGCGGGCCACGCCGGCTTCGGCGTCCGCGCCGACTCGGGAGCGGCCGACTCCGGGGCGGCCGCCTCCGCGGCGCGCGGCCCCATGACGCTCGTGACGGCCGGCGATCTCACCGGCTACCTCTCCCCCCTGCTCGACGACTGGAACCGGGGCCACCCCGGGGAGCGCGTCACCCTCGTCGAACTGCCCGAGTCGGCCGACGAGACCCGGGCCCAGATGATCAGCGAACTGCGCTCGGGCAGCCACCGCTTCGACGTGCTCAACATCGACGTGGCCTGGACCCCGGAGTTCGCCGCGGCCGGCTGGATCGCCCCGCTGGAGCGGAGGCGCTTCCCGCTGGACGCCTTCCTGCCGCCCGTGGTCGACACAGCGACCTTCGACGGCCGCCTGTACGCGGTCCCGTACGTCACCAACGCGGGCCTGCTCTACTACCGCAAGGACATCCTGGACCGGGAGGGCGAGGCGCCGCCGCGCACGTGGGCCGAACTGGCCCGCCAGGCCCGCACGCTCGCTCCCAAGTACGGGATGGACGGCTACGCCGGCCAGTTCCTGCCGTACGAAGGGCTCACCGTCAACGTCACCGAGGCCGTGCACTCGGCGGGCGGCTCCGTCCTGCGGGACGACGGCGCGCACGTGGCCGTGGACTCCGACGCCGCGCGCGCCGGCCTGCGCTTCCTCGCGGACGGCGTGCGCGACGGCTGGATCCCCCGCGAGGCGCTCGGCTACAAGGAGGAGGAGTCCCGGCGGGCGTTCCAGGAGGGCCGGCTGCTCTTCCTGCGGAACTGGCCCTACGTGTACGCCGATGCCGGCGCCGAGGGGTCCGAGGTGGCGGGGAGGTTCGGCGCCGTGCCCCTGCCCGGCCCGGACGGGCCCGGTGCCAGCGTGCTCGGCGGCTCCAACCTCGCGGTCAGCAGCCACGCCCGCCATCCCGCGTCGGCGGCCGATCTGATCGCCTACCTCACGAGCGAACCCGTCCAGCGGCAGGTCCTCACCCGGGGCGCGCTGCCGCCGGTGCGCGCCGCACTGTACGAGGACCCCGAGCTGGTCCGCGCCCACCCGTACCTGCCCACGCTGCGCCAGAGCGTGCTGTCGGCGGTGCCCCGCCCCAAGAGCCCGCGCTACGACCAGGTGAGCCTCGCCGTGCAGGCCGTGGCGCAGGACCTGCTGGCCGGGCGCCAGACGCCCGAGCAGGCGGTGGCGCGACTCACGCGCGAGCTCGCAGCCATCTCCCGCAAGGGCTGACCACACCGCTTTCGCCTCCTCCCGCCCCGGCACGCCCGAAGGGCCTCTACTTACATGTTAAGTAGAGGCCCTTTGCTTTGCATGGGGACGTCTCGGTACAAACCACCCCAGCTTTGGGCTGTTTCCAGGCACATCGTTGACACCTTCCAGTCACCCCTACTTAACATGCATGCATAACAGCGCACCTGACAGCGCACCTGATCAGGGCGCTCTCGCATTCAGCAGAAACAGGTCGACGCGAGATGCTCAGCACCCTTCCGGCCGACATCGGCCACCCCTCCCGCAACGCCACCACCCCTGACCCCTGGTGGCGCGACGCGGTGATCTACCAGGTCTACGTCCGCAGCTTCCTCGACAGCACCGGGGACGGCATCGGCGACCTGGCCGGCGTACGGGCCGGGCTCCCCTACCTCCGGAAGCTCGGTGTCGACGGCATCTGGCTCAGCCCCTTCTACCCCTCCCCGCAGCACGACCACGGCTACGACGTCGCCGACTACTGCGACGTCGACCCCGTATACGGCGACCTCGCCGAGTTCGACCGGCTGGTGGCCGACGCCCGCCGCCTCGGGCTCAAGCTGCTGCTCGACATCGTCCCCAACCACTGCTCCAGCGAGCACCCGTGGTTCCGCGAGGCGCTCGCCGCGGAGCCGGGCAGCGCCCCCCGCTCCCGGTTCCACTTCGCCCCCGGCCGCGGCCCGGACGGCGCGGAGCCGCCCAACAACTGGCGCGCCATGTTCGGCGGGCCCGCCTGGAGCCGGACCACCGGCCCCGACGGCGCCCCCGGCGAGTGGTACCTGCACCTCTTCACGCCCGAGCAGCCCGACCTGAACTGGCGCGACCCGGCCGTCGGCGACGCGTTCGAACAGGTGCTGCGCTTCTGGCTGGACCGCGGTGTCGACGGCTTCCGCATCGACGTCGCCGCCGGCCTGTTCAAGCACCCCGACCTGCCCGACTCCGACGACCCCGGCGCCGACGAACGGGCCCGTGACGCCGTCAACCAGCTCGCCTGGAACCAGCCCGAGGTGCACGGCGTGTGGCGCCGCTGGCGCGCGGTCTGCGAGGAGTACACCGCCCGCGACGGCCACGAGCGGCTGCTGGTCGGCGAGGTGTCCGTACCGACCGCACGCGAGCACGCCGAGTACGTCCGCCCCGACGAACTGCACCAGGCGTTCTTCTTCGACCTGCTCAGCGCGCCCTGGGACGCGGACGCCTTCCGCTCCACGATCACCGAGGCGATCCGCGACATCGCCGGCACCGGCTCCACCGTCACCTGGGTCCTCAACAACCACGACCAGGTCCGCACCGTCACCCGCTACGCGGGCGAGCCCGGCGTGGAGGGCAGCGGACTGGGCGCCGCCCGCGCCCGCGCCGCGGCCCTGCTGATGCTCGCCCTGCCCGGCGCCGCGTACGTCTACCAGGGCGAGGAGCTCGGCCTCCCCGAGGTCCTCGACCTGCCCGACGAGGTCCTCACCGACCCGATCTTCCACCGCACGGGCAGCCGCAAGCACATCCGTGACGGCTGCCGCGTGCCGCTGCCCTGGTCCGGGCACGCCTCCCCGTTCGGCTTCAGCCAGGGCGCGGGCGGCGCCATGCCGTGGCTGCCGCAGCCCGCCTGGTTCGCCGAGCACGCCACCGACCGCGCCGTCGCCGACACCCGCTCCTTCTGGCACCTCTACCGCGAGGGCCTCCAGCTGCGGCGCAGCCTGCCGCAGCTCGGCGACGGCACCCTGCGCTGGCTGGAAGCGCCCCCGCAGGTCCTCGCCATCGCCCGCGGCGAAGGCCTGGTCTGCGCCGTGAACTTCGGCACGGAGCCCGCACCCGCCCCGGTCGCCGGGCTCCCGCTGCTCGCCAGCGGGCCCTGCCCGGACGGTGTGCTGCCGCCGGCCACCGCCGCCTGGTGGACGGCGGACTGCCCGACCCCCTGAACCCGCCCCCGCCGGCGCGGTCCCTGCCAAGCCCCTCCGCCGCCGGTTCGCAGCTCCCGACCTCCTCGAAAGGGAACCCCTCATGCGACGACCCAGCACCACGCCCCGACGCACCGCGGCCGCCACGTCCGCAGCCCTCCTCCTCGCCCTCGCCGCCACCGCCTGCGGCGGCGGTACGACCGGACCCGCATCCGGCGGCGAACTCAGCGGCCAGACCGTGACCGTCGCCGGCGTCTGGACCGGCAGCGAGCAGAAGAACTTCAAGAAGGTCCTGGACGCCTTCACCGCGAAGACCGGCGCCAAGACGGTCTTCGTCCCCTCCGGCGACAACGTCTCCACCTTCGTCGGCAGCAAGATCGAGGGCGGCAATGCGCCCGACGTCGTGATGGTCCCCCAGGTGGGCGTCCTGCAGCAGTTCGCCAAGGCGGGCTGGCTCCAGCCCCTGTCCGACGGGGCCGCCACCACGGCCGGGTCCACCCTCGCCCCCGTGTGGAAGAACTACGGCACCGTCGACGGCACCTACTACGGCCTGTACTTCAAGGCCGCCCACAAGTCCACCGTCTGGTACGCCCCCGAGGCCTTCGCCCAGGCCGGCGTCGGCGAGCCCAAGAGCTACGCCGACCTGCTGAAGGCGGGCCGCACCCTCGCCGACTCCGGCCGCCCGGCCTTCGCGATAGCCGGCGAGGACGGCTGGACCCTCACCGACTGGTTCGAGAACATCTACCTCTCCCAGGCCGGACCGGAGAAGTACGACCAGCTCGCCCAGCACAAGCTCAAGTGGACCGACGACAGCGTCGTCAAGGCGCTGACCACCCTCGGCGAGCTGTTCAAGGACAAGCAGCTCGTCGCCGGCGGCGCCGAGACGGCCCTGCAGACCGACTTCCCCTCCTCCGTCCAGCGGGTCTTCGGCCCCGAGCCCAAGGCGGGCATGGTCTACGAGGGAGACTTCGTCGGCGGCGTCGCCAAGGACCAGTTCGGCAAGACGCCCGGCAAGGACGCCAAGTTCTTCCCGTTCCCGGCCGTCGACGGCGGCAAGGCCCCGGTCGTCAGCGGCGGCGACGCGGCCGTCGTCCTCAAGCAGGGCAAGAACACCAAGGCGGGCATGAAGCTGCTCGAATTCCTCGCGAGCCCCGAGGCGGCCGAGGTCTGGGCCGGCGCGGGCGGCTTCCTGTCCCCGAACACCAAGGTCGACCTCTCCGCGTACGGCGACGACACCGCCCGCGCCACCGCGCAGTCACTCGTCGCGGCCGGCGACTCGGTCCGCTTCGACATGTCCGACCAGGCCCCGGCCGCCTTCGGCGGCACCAAGGGCGCGGGGGAGTGGAAGCTCCTGCAGGACTTCCTGCGCGACCCCTCGGACCCGCAGGGCACGGCCGCCAAGCTCGAGGCCGAGGCCGCCAAGGCCTACGGCAACTGAGGCGGCCCACCATGGCTGACACCGCCACCGCCACCCTGACCGCCCGGGCCGCGGCGGACCCGCGGCGCCGGGCCCTGAGGAGGAAACGCCGCCTCGCGGTCGTCTTCGTCCTGCCGGCCCTGCTGCTGCTCGGTGCGCTCGTCGTCTACCCGGTCGTGTTCTCCATCGGCCGCAGCCTCTTCGACGCCAGCGGCGACCGGTTCGTCGGAGCCGGCAACTACGCGGCGATCGTCCGCGACCCGGCCACCCTCAAGGCGATCCGCAACAGCACTCTCTGGGTCGTCGTCGCCCCGACCCTCCTGACCGGCCTCGGGCTGCTGCTCGCCGTGCTCACCGAGAAGGTGCGCTGGGCGACCGCCTTCAAGCTGGTGCTCTTCCTGCCGATGGCCGTGTCGTTTCTCGCCGCGGGCATCATCTTCCGGCTCGCCTACGAGCAGAACCCGGACCGGGGCGTGCTCAACGCGGCGGTCGTCGCAGTCCACGACGCCTTCCACGACTCCGCCGCCTACCCGACAGCACGCGCCCGTGAACACCACGGGCTGGCGGGCCGGCCGGGAGGCCCGTACAGCACCGAACGCACCGTCCGCCCCGGCGGGTCGGTGAGCCTCGGCCTCGTCGGGGTGGCCCCCGAGGCCGTCCCGGCCGACGCCCGGGCCGCGGCCGCGCCGACGCCCGGCGCGGGCTCGATCACCGGCCTCGTCTACCTGGACTTCGCCCCCGGCGGCGCCGGCACCCCCGGCACGGTCGACCCGGGCGAGAAGGGCCTGCCCGGCATGACCGTCGAGGCCGTACGGGACGGGCGGGTCGCCGCGACCGCCACCGCCGCCGACGACGGATCGTTCCGCCTCACCGGACTGGCCGACGGCGAGTACACCGTCCGGCTGCCCGCCGCCAACTTCGCGGCCCCCTACCGGGGCGTGGACTGGCTCGGCCCGGCGCTGGTGACACCGGCCATCATCGGCGCGTACCTGTGGGTGTGGACCGGCTTCGCGATGGTCCTGATCGGCGCCGGCCTCTCGGCCATCCCGCGCGACGCGCTGGAGGCCGCCCGGATGGACGGCGCCAGCGAGGGCCAGATCTTCCGCAAGATCACCGTTCCGCTGCTGGCACCGGTGCTCACGGTCGTCTTCGTGACCCTGGTGATCAACGTGATGAAGGTCTTCGACCTCGTCTACATCATCGCGCCCGGACCGGTCCAGGAAGAGGCGAACGTCCTGGCCACCCGCATGTGGCTGGTCTCCTTCGGCGGCGGCAACGACCAGGGGCTGGGCAGTGCGCTCAGCGTGGTTCTCCTCCTGCTGGTGGTCCCCGCCATGGTCTTCAACATCCGGCGCTTCCGAAGGAGCGGAGCATGAGCAGCCACACCACCGTCGAGCGCGGACGGCCTCCGCGCACGGGGGCGACCAGGCCCGCCGGCCCGGGCGCGCCGGCCGTCCCTTCGCCGCCCGGACCGCGCCGCCCGCCCCGGCTGCGGCGCCTGCTCGGCAGCTCGGCCGTCCAGGCCGTACTGATCCTGGTCGCCCTGGTATGGATCACCCCTCTGGCAGGGCTGTTCCTGTCCTCGATGCGCTCCGAGCGGGACAACGCCTCCGCAGGCTGGTGGACCGCGCTTACCGACCCCTCCCGGTTGTCCCTCGACAACTACGGTGCACTGCTGAAGGATTCGGGCATCGCGGCGGCCTTCGGCAACACCGTCCTGATCTCGGTGCCCGCCACCGTCCTCGTCGTCGGCATCGCGGCACTCGCCGGATACGCCTTCGCCTGGCTGGAGTTCCCCGGCCGGGACGGCATCTTCCTGGTCGTGGTCGGGCTGCTCGTCGTCCCCGTGCAGATCGGGTTGCTGCCCGTGGCCAAACTGTTCGGCGCGATCGGGCTGTTCGGCACGATTCCGGGCGTGGTCCTCTTCCACGTCGCGTACGGTCTGCCGTTCGCCGTGTTCCTGCTGCGCAACTACTTCGCCGAGATACCGCGCGAAATGCTCGAGGCCGCCCGGATGGACGGCGGCAGCGAATGGCGGATCTTCTCCCGGCTCGTCCTGCCGCTCGGCCGGCCGGCCATCGCGAGCCTGGCCATCTTCCAGTTCCTCTGGGTCTGGAACGACATGCTCGTCGCGCTGCTCTTCGCGGACAGCGGCTCCCAGCCGCTCACGGTCGCCCTGCAGTCCCAGATCCGGCAGTTCGGCAGCAACATCGGCGTCCTCGCACCGGGGGCGTTCCTGTCCCTGGTGGTCCCGCTGATCGTCTTCTTCGCCTTCCAGCGCCACTTCGTCCAGGGCGTGATGGCCGGCTCGGTGAAGTGACTCAGGAGCGGGCGCGGGAGGCGAAGGCGGTGCACAGGAGTGCGATGCTCCGCTCGAACTTCTCGTCCTCGCTCCACCGGGGCAGCGTGGTCATGATCAGCGGGAAGCGTGCGCACAGCTCGGCGTGGAGCTCGGCCGAGACGGCGGGAACCCGGTGCTGCGTGCTCTCCTGCAGGACGAAGCCGGTGACGTGGCTCAGCAGCGTGTCGGCCGCGACCGCGCTGTCCTCGGGGGACAGGCCCGCGGTGTGGAAGGTCTCCAGGAGGCGTTCCATCAGCGACAGCCCGCCGGTGCTGAGCGCCTTCGGGCTGTCGGCCAGGAGGAGCGCGCCGCCCGGGTGTTCGCGGATGGTCCGGCGAAGGGCCGTGGCCTGCGCCGCGAGGGACTGCTGCCAGGTGGCGCCGGGCGGGAGGGCGTCCAGGGCGGCGGTGCCCGCGGCGTGGGCCCGGTGGCAGACGCGGTCGGCCATCAGGGTCAGGAGTTCGTCCTTGTTGCGCACGTGGTAGTAGAGGCTGCCCGCGTGGGCGTCCAGCCGCTCCGCCACCTGTCGCATGGACAGTCCGTGGTAGCCGGCCTGGGCGAAGACGGCCATGCCCGCGTCGACGATCCGCTCCTTGGTGAGCTTCATGGGAAAACCGTACCAGGGTTTTGAACGCCGTTTGAAAATGCGTGCTAACCTCGGCCCATCACTTTCGAACAGTGTTGGAAACGGGGGACCCGGGGATGGGCCAGCTGGTGTTCGGCATGACCACCGCCGCGCTGATGGTGCTGATGGTCAAGGTCGGTGTGGCCGCGGCGGGCGGGGGCGACTCCTTGCGCCGCGGCCCCCTCCCGTGGTCCGCCGTCGTCCTGACCGCCCTGGCAGTCGGTGGGGTGGCCCTGCAGTTGTCCTGGCCCGGCGCGATGGCGGCGCTGGACCACGACCCCGCCAAGACCGGCTGGTGGAGGGTGCTCACCTCGGTCTTCATGCAGAACGGCGGCGCCTTCGGGGCCCTGTGGAACGTGGCGACGCTCGCGCTGGTGGCCGTGCTCGCCCACCGGGTGTGGGGCGGCGGGCCCACCCTCGGCCTCTTCCTGGCCGGGGTGCTGCTGCCGGAGCACCTCGACCCGCTGCTCGGCATCGGTTCCGGCGCGGACGGCGCCACCGACCCGCGCAACTTCGCCGGCAGCTCCGGGGCCACGTACTTCCTCGCCGCGACCCTCGCCGGCCGGCTCGTGGCCGGCTCCGGCAGCGCGAAGGAGCGGGCCCTCGCGGCCGCCGTCCCGGCGCTCGGCCTCGCCATGTGGGCTGCTCAGGACAACGGTCACGGCCTGGTCGCCGGGTACGGGTTCGCCCTCGGGGCCCTCCTGTGCGCGGCCCTCTCCAGGGCGCCGCGCAAGGCCGCCGCCTGACCCAGCGGCAGGGCTTCGACTTCAAAAGTTGAAGCGCTGACGTCTTGGCAACGTTGCCATCTCGATAAGAATCCACTCCTTGACGTTGCTCAGAGTGCCCAGTTGACTGCGTCCACCTCGGCCGCACGGACACGGCCCCGTCAGGGAGGTTTATCTCATGAACACGCACATATGCCGTCGGGCCGCCGTCGCCGCCGCTGCTTCCGTCGCCCTCGCCGTTTCCCTCACGGCGTGCGGCGACTCGGACGAAGGCGATGGCAGACCCGGCGGCTCCGCTAAGGGCTACGCGGTCAAGATCGGTCTCCTGCTGCCGGAGAACCAGACCGCACGCTACGAGAAGTTCGACAAGCCGCTGATCGAGAAGGAAGTCGCCAAGCTCACGCGCGGCAGGGGCGAAGTGGTCTATGCCAACGCCAAGCAGAACGCGGCCACCCAGAGCGCCCAGGTCGACGCGATGATCACCAACAAGGTGAACGCCCTCATCATCGACGCCGTCGACTCCAAGGCCATCGCCGAATCCGTCAAGAAGGCCAAGGCCGCCGGAATCCCGGTCATCGCCTACGACCGCCTGGCCGAGGGCCCGATCGACGCGTACACCTCCTTCGACAACGAGGACGTCGGCAGGGTCCAGGGCAAGGCGCTCCTCGACGCGCTGGGCGACAAGGCCAAGGACGGCCAGATCGTCATGATGAACGGCTCGGTCACCGACCCGAACGCCAAGGGGTTCAAGACCGGCGCCCACTCCGTCCTCGACGGCAAGGTGACCGTCGGCCGGGAGTACGACACCGTCGAATGGAAGCCGGAGAACGCCCACACCAACATGACGGCCGCCCTCACGGCGCTCGGCAAGGGCAAGATCGTCGGCGTCTACTCCGCCAACGACGGCATGGCCGGCGGCATCATCACCGCCCTCAAGGCGGCCGGCGTCTCCCCCCTGCCCCCGGTCACCGGCCAGGACGCCGAACTGGCCGCCGTGCAGCGCATCGTCGCGGGCGAACAGTTCATGACCGTCTACAAGCGGTACGCGCCCGAGGCCGCCGCCGCGGCGGAGATGGCCGTCAACCTCGCCGTCGGAGAGAAGATCGACGGGATCGTCAACCAGCTCGTCGACAGCCCGACCAGCAGGGACGTGCGCTCGGTCCTCGTCCCCGGAACGGCGCTGACCAGGGACAACGTCAGGTCCACCGTGGTCGTCGACGGAGTCTGGACCGTCTCCGAGATCTGCACCGAGAAGCTCCGTGCCGCCTGCGCGGAGATCGGCCTGACGTAAGGGCGGCCTGACGTAGGGGTGGCCTCCCCGGCCGGACCCGCCTCCCCGGCCGGACCCGCCTCGGCCGGACCCGCCTTCCGGCCGGTCCGGCCGCCGTGAGAGGGTCGGCCGGGTCCCGCAGGCCCAACCGGGCGGGGACCGGGGCCGGAAGGAGACAGGGTGGCAGGCGGTACGACCACGGCAGTGGTGCTGGTGGCGGACGACGACGCCGCCATCCGGCGCTCGCTGGAGCGCGGCCTGCGCCTCAGCGGCTTCACCGTGCTCCTCGCCGAGGACGGGCCCACCGCCCTCGCCGCCCTCGCCGCCCGCCCCCCGGACGTCCTCGTCCTGGACGTCTCCATGCCCGGCCTCACCGGCACGGAGGTCTGCCGCACCCTGCGCGAGCGCGGCGACGAGACCCCGGTCCTGATGCTGTCGGCCCTGGACGAACTGGCCGACCGCGTCGCCGGGCTCCAGGCCGGCGCCGACGACTACCTCGTCAAACCCTTCGCCCTGGAGGAGCTGGTGCTCCGCCTGCACGCCCTGCTGCGGCGCAACCCGGCACGCAGCGACCGGGACGTGCTGCGCGCCGGACCACTGGAGATGGACCAGGCCACCCGCCGGGTCCGCAACGCCGGGACCGAGGTCCACCTCACCCGGCGCGAGTTCGAACTGCTCGCCACCATGGTGCGCAACGCCGACATCGTCCTGACCCGCGACCAGCTCCTGGACCGGGTGTGGGGCTACGACTTCGAAGTGCGCACCGACGCAGTCGACACCTTCGTCAGCTACCTGCGCCGCAAGCTGGAGGACGGCGGACGCCCCCGGCTGATCCACACCGTCCGCGGGGTCGGCTTCGTCCTGCGGGTGCCCGACGGCCGGGACGCCCCGTGAAACTCGCCACCCGCATCGCGCTCTCGGTCACCGTGGTCATGCCCCTGCTGGTCCTGGCCGCGGGCCTCCTCGTACTCGGCCTCGTCAGCCGCGACCTGCGCCAGCAGCAGGACGCACGGCTGCACGACCGGGCCTCCGCGGTCCTGCCCGACGTACGCGCCCTGCTCACCGCCGACCACAACGGCCGGACCAAAGCGGAGCAGAACCAGCACCGCAAGGTGCTCGGCGACGCCCTCGACACCGGGATCCGCGTCCGCAGCGGCGACGGTGCGATCGTCCTGGAAGGCGGACCGCAGCCCGCCGAGGCCGTGAAGCTGCCGGACCAGACCCCCGACGGCCCCGTCACGGTCCGCGCCAAGGGCCGTGCCTGGCGGGTGCTGAGCATGCCGGTGACCGGAGCCGCCCCCGGCAACCTGTGGCTCTACACCCCGGCCTCGGCCACCGACCCGCAGCTGGCCGTCGTACGCCGCCGCGTGCTTCTGGTGGCCCTCCTGGCCGCCCCGGTCTCAGGGCTCCTCGCGTACGGGCTGGCCCGACGGGCCACCGTCTCCGTACGCAGGCTGAGCCGCCGGGCCGCCGAACTCGACCCGGCGGCGGGGGCGGCCGCCTTCGCGGGCGCTCCCGTGAAGATCGCCGAGGTGGACGAGCTGTCCGCGGCGATCGGCCAGCTCCTCGCCCGCTACGACGAGCAGGCGGCCCGTACCGCCCAGGCGCTGGACACCGCCCGCTCCTTCTCCTCCGCCGCCTCGCACGAGCTGCGCACGCCGCTGATGAGCATGCAGACCGACCTGGACGTCCTGGCCGCCCACCCCGACCTCCCTCCCGAGGAACGCGCCGAGGTGGTCCGCGACCTGCGCAGCGACCACGCCCGGCTCCTCGAACTGCTGACCGCACTGCGGATGCTGGCCCTCGGCGACCTGGTGGAAGTCTCCGCGTTTGCCCCGCTCGACCTCGCCGAGCTGGTGGACGCGGCCGTCGGCGAGACCTCCCGCCGACACGGCGAGGCGCACTTGGACGCGGAGCTGCCGGCGGAACTCCGGGTCTTCGGCTGGGACTCAGGGCTGAAGATCATGCTGGCCAATCTGCTGCGCAACGCGGTGGTGCACGGCCACCGGCCCGGCGAGCCGCCCCGGATCACGGTCCGGCTGCGGGCCCGGGGCGGCTGCGCCGTGCTCACCGTCGACGACGAGGGGCCGGGCGTGCCGCCGGCCGAACGCGAGGCCGTCTTCCGGCGCTTCCACCACCGGCCCGGCAGCCCCGGCTCCGGCCTCGGGCTCACCCTGGTCGCCCAGCAGGCCGCCCTGCACCACGGCACCGTCACCCTCGGCGACGCGCCCGGCGGAAGGGGCGCGCGCTTCGAGGTGCGCCTGCCCCTGGCCTCCGCTGACGAGCCGACCCTGAGGCTTCCCGTGCGCCGCGACTGGATCTCCCGCGACCACTGAACGGGCCGCGGTCCGGCGCCGGTCCGGCACCCCTGGAGGGCGGATCGTGGGGTCACAAGGAATCCACAAAAACGCTCCCTAGCGTCGTGCCCGGCCGGCAGCGCTCACGCACCGGCCCGTCGCACCGAAGGGGATACCACCATGCTCCCGAACCGTAGGACCGCCGCCGCGATCGGCGCCGTCGCCCTGGCCGGAGCCCTGCTGTCGGCCGGCCCCGCGCAGGCCGACGCCTCCAAGCCGAGCCCCGCCTCCTCGGCGAAGTCCGCCCCGAAGGGCGACGGCGCGAAGGCGATCTGCAAGCACCTGCCGAAGACCGAGGCCCGCATCAGCGCCGCCCTCACCCGGCTGAACGGGGACGCCACCGTCCCGGGCTCGATCGCCCGGCTCCAGCAGCGCGTCGCCGAGGCCAAGAGCGCCGGCCACGCCGAGATCGACACGTACCTGAACGACCGCCTGACCTTCCGCAAGAGCCTGCTGCCGACGCTGACCAAGCGCCAGGAGGACCTGAAGGCCGTCTCCACCTGGTGCGCCGCCCAGGGGTCCAAGTGAGCGCCGGCCGCCGCGGCACCGCCGCCGTCGCCGCAGCCCTGGCCCTGGGCGCGGCCCTGCTGCTGACCGGCTGCGGGGGCGGCGCGGACCACCCCAAGGCGGAGCAGTCGGCGTCCGTGGACGGCCAGGCCCAGGACATGCAGGCGAAGCTGGACGCCGCCGAGAGCGCCGCCGCGCAGGCGGACGCGGACGCCTCGCAGAACAACTGACCGGCCGACCCGGTTCGTACGGCCACGGCCACGGCCACGGCCACCACGACGACGGCCCGCCCGGCATCCCCGGGCGGGC